>JBQTJQ010000175.1:0-1598 GCA_052386975.1 Gammaproteobacteria bacterium
AGTCGAGACTCTGGCGGAGCCGGGCCAAGTCGTCAGTGCTGGCCAGGTCGTCGTGCGTGTGGCGCATGCCGGGCGCCGGGAGGCAGTCATCGAACTTCCCGAAACCTTGCGTCCGGCGATCGGATCCCCTGGCCGGGCAACTTTGTACGGAAGCGGGCTGACGGGCTCCGCGAAGCTTCGCCAGTTATCGGACGCGGCAAACCGTCAGACGCGGACGTTCGAGGCTCGGTACGTGCTGGAGGGTCGTCTGGCAGAGGCGCCGCTCGGCTCGACCATCTCCATCCAGATCTCGCACGTCCGGTCCGCGCCGGCGCTGCAGGTACCGATCGGCGCGATTTTCGATCCTGGCAAGGGTCCCGGCGTATGGCTGGTCGAAGGCGAAACGCCTCGGGTCACCTGGCGTGCCGTGCAAATCGCCGGCCTCAGCGGCGAAGCGGCTTCGGTCGTCGGCAATCTCAAGGCCGGCGATCGCGTCGTGGCGCTCGGTGCGCATCTGCTGCACGAAGGCGAGCATGTGCGACTCCCGCAAAGCGTGGCCGCGCGAAGCGTGGCCGTCAACGGCGCGAGGCCGCGATGAGCGCCTTCAATCTCTCCGCGCTCGCCGTACGCGAGCGCTCGGTCACCTTGTTCCTGCTCGTGGCGATCTCAATCGCCGGCCCTGTGGCCTTCCTGACGTTGGGCCGGGCGGAAGACCCTTCCTTCACGATCAAGCAGATGACCGTCGTGACGGCCTGGCCGGGGGCGACGGCGAAGGAGATGGAAGAGCTGGTCGCCGAAAGGCTGGAGAAGCGGATGCAAGAACTGCGCTGGTATGACCGGACCGAGACCTTTACGCGGCCGGGACTGGCGTTCACCACGGTGGTCCTGCTTGACAGCACGCCGCCCGCCGATGTCTCCGAGCAGTTCTATCAGGCGCGCAAGAAGCTCGGCGACGAGGCGCAACACCTGCCGTCCGGCGTCATCGGTCCGATGGCGAACGACGAATATTCCGACGTCACCTTTGCGCTCTACGCGTTAAAGGCGCGGGGCGAGCCGCATCGGCACCTCGTGCGCGAAGCGGAAGCCTTGCGACAACGCCTGCTGCACGTGCCCGGCGTCAAGAAAGTGAACATCATCGGCGAGCAGGCGGAAAGGATCTTCGTCGAGCTCTCTTACGACCGCCTTGCAACGCTGGGCGTGTCCCCTCGCGAGATCTTCGCCGCGCTCAACAGCCGCAACGCCCTGACGCCCGCCGGCTCGATCGAAGCCAAGGGTCCGCAAGTCGCCATCCGGCTGGACGGCGCCATCGACGATCTGCAGAAGATCCGCAATACACCCGTCGCTGCGCAGGGCCGCACGCTGAAGCTCGCCGACATCGCCGAAGTGAAGCGGGGCTACGAGGATCCGGCGAGCTTCCTGATCCGCAAGAACGGCGAGCCGGCCTTGCTGCTCGGCGTGATCATGCGCGAAGGGTGGAACGGTCTCGACCTTGGCAAGTCGCTGGAAACGGAAGCGGCGGCAATCAACGCGCAGATGCCGCTCGGCATGAGCCTCTCCAAGGTCACGGACCAGTCGGTCAACATTCGGGCGGCCGTCGACGAGTTCATGGTCAAGTTCCT
>JBQTJQ010000176.1:0-31132 GCA_052386975.1 Gammaproteobacteria bacterium
CCGCGATGGTCAGTGCGCGCACCAGGAACGGCAGCAGCGTCAGCTTGCCGCGCGTCTTGCCATGCACCTCGTTGAGGTGAACGCGCAGCGCCTCGAGCTCGGTCACGTCGAGCTCCTCGACGTAGGCGAAGTGCGGGATGCGCCGCTTGGAGCGCTCCATCGCTTCGGCGATCTTGCGCCGCATGCCGATGACCTTGACCTGGTCGACGCGGTCTTCGCCGCTTGTGGGCATCGGCGCGCGGGCGGCGGCCGGTGCCGGGGCTGCGCCGCCCCCGGCGTGCGCGATCACGTCCTCGTGCAGCACGCGGCCCGACTTGTGGCTGCCGCGCACCGTGCGCAGGTCCACGCCCATCTCCCGCGCGCGCTTGCGCACCGAGGGCGCGGCGGCGGGATGGGCGTCGTAGAAGCCTCCCGTCGTGTCATCCCGAGGAGCCGAAGGCGACGAGGGATCTTGCTTCTCAACAGCAGGATTCCTCGCTGCGCTCGGAATGACACTCGCGGGTGCCGGGGCGACGAGCGCGGTTGCCGCGCCCGTCGTTTCGATCGTGACCAGCACCGACCCGACCGGCACCTTGTCGCCGGCCGCGGCGTGCAGCTTCACCACCTTGCCGGCGACCGGCGAGGGGATCTCGACCGCCGCCTTGTCGGTGAGCATGTCGACCAGCGGCTGCTCCTGCTGGATGGTATCGCCGACGGCGACGCGCCAGGCGGCGATCTCGGACTCGGCGATGCCTTCGCCCACGTCCGGCAGCTTGAAATTGTATTCGTTGGTTGGGGCACTCATGGTCGGATCCTAAGCCTCCAGGACTTTTTTCAGCGCCAGGCCCACGCGCTTGGGGCCCGGGAAGTAATCCCACTCGTAAGCGTGCGGATAGGGCGTGTCCCAGCCGGTCACGCGCTCGATCGGCGCCTCGAGGTTGTAGAAGCAGTGCTCCTGCACCAGCGACACCAGCTCGGCGCCGAAGCCGCAGGTCCGGGTTGCCTCGTGCACCACCACGCAGCGGCCGGTCTTCTTGACCGACTCGACGATGGTGTCGAGGTCGAGCGGCAGCAGGCTGCGCAGGTCGATGACCTCGGCGTCGATGCCGGTGTCCGCAGCCGCGGCCAGGCACACGTGCACCATCGTGCCGTAGGCGATCACCGTGACCTTTTCGCCGCGGCGCACGATGCTGGCCTTGCCCAGGGGGATGGTGTAGTGCTCCTCGGGAACCTCGCCGAGTTCGTGCTTCGACCACGGCACCAGCGGGCGGCCATGGTGGCCGTCGAACGGGCCGTTGTAGATGCGCTTGGGCTCGAAGAAGATCACCGGGTCGTCGTCCTCGATCGCCGACAGCAGCAGGCCCTTGGCGTCGTAGGGGTTGGACGGGATGAGGGTGGTGAGGCCGCAGACGTGCGTGAAGATCGCTTCCGGCGACTGGCTGTGGGTCTGGCCGCCGAAGATGCCGCCGCCCACCGGCGTGCGCACGGTGATCGGCGCGGTGAAGCCGCCGGCGCTGCGATAGCGCAGGCGCGCGGCCTCGGACACCAGCTGGTCCACCGCCGGGTAGATGTAGTCCGAGAACTGGATCTCGACCACCGGGCGCAGCCCGTAGACGCCCATGCCGATCGCGGTGGCGAGGATGCCGCCCTCGGCTATCGGCGTGTCGAAGCAGCGCGTCACGCCGTACTTCTTCTGCAGGCCGGCAGTGCAGCGGAACACGCCGCCGAAGTAGCCGACGTCCTCGCCGAAGGTCAGCACCTTGGGGTCGCGGGCCATGGCCACGTCCATGGCGGAGTTGATGGCCTGGATCATGCTCATGCGGGCCATGGGATCAGTCCTCGCCGCCAAGTTTGCGCAGGGCCAGCATCTGCTCGCGCTGCATGACCAGGCGGCCCGGCATTTCCTTGAGCACGTCCTCGAACATCGAGCCCGGATCGTCGGGCGGCGGGTTGCCGAGCGTGCCGTGGCTGCTCGCCTCGGCGAGCTGCTGCGAGACATGCTCGGCGAGCTCGGCCACCAGTGCCTCGTGGCGCTTCTCGTCCCACTCCTTGATCGCGATCAGGTGCTGCTTCAGGCGCTCGACCGGATCGCCGAGCGGCCAGTTCTTCCATTCGTCGGCGGGGCGGTAGGCGGAAGGATCGTCGCTGGAGGAGTGCGCGGCGGCCCGGTAGGTATAGAGCTCGATCACGCTGGCGCCGAGGTTGGCGCGGGCGCGGTCGGCCGCCCACTTCGTGGCCGCGTACACGGCGAGGAAGTCGTTGCCGTCCACGCGCCACCCGGGCAGGCCGTAGCCGATGGCGCGCGCGGCGAACGTCGTGTGCTCACCGCCGGCGATGCCCTGGAACGTCGAGATCGCCCACTGGTTGTTCACGATATTGAGGATCACCGGCGCCCGGTAGACCGAGGCGAAGGTCAGCGCGTAGTGCACGTCGGCTTCGGCGGTGGTGCCGTCGCCGACCCAGCCGGCGGCGATGCGCGTGTCGTGCGAGTACGCCGACGCCATGGCCCAGCCCACCGCCTGCGGCAGCTGCGTGCCGAGGTTGCCGGAGATCGAGAAGAAGCCGTAGTCCGGCTCGGAATACATGATCGGCAGCTGGCGGCCCTTCAGCGTGTCTTTCTTGTTACTGAAGATCTGGGTCATCAGCCGCACCAGCGGGCAGCCGCGGGCGATCAGCAGGCCCTGCTGGCGGTAGCTCGGGAACGCCATGTCCTTGTCGTCCAGCGCCATGGCTTGCGCCACGGCGACGGCCTCCTCGCCGGTGGACTTCCTGTAGAAGCGGGTCTTGCCCTGGCGCTGCTGTTTCATCATGCGCTCGTCGAACTCGCGCGTGAGCAGCATGTGGCGCAGGCCGTCGCGCAGTTGCTGCGCCGGCAGCTTCGGGTCCCACGCGCCGACCGCCTTGCCCTTGTCGTCGAGCACGCGAATCCTGTCGTAGGGGAGGTGGCGCAGGTCCTTCTCGGGCGTGTCGATCGCCGGGCGCGCCAGCTTGCCGGCCGGCGGGATGTCGAGGCCGCTGAAGTCGGCGTGCTTGCCGGGGCGGCACTTGGGCTCGGGGACATGTAGTTGAAGGCGGGGCAGCGCGAGGCGCGGGGATTTCTTGCCGTTCTTGGCCATTGGGGTCCCTATGCGGCTTTTACGGGGAGCCGCGTCGAATTGACCGGCTGGCTCATCGAGATCGACGACATCACTTCCTGCACGCCCTGGATCTTCGACAGCTTGTGCCACACCCACTGCTCGTAGTCGTCGATGCTGGGCACGATCACCTTCAGCAGGAAGTCGAAGTTGCCCATCAGCGTGTGGCACTCGATCACCTGCGGGAACGGCTTGATCGCGTCGAGGAACTTCGACAGCGCGTCGCTGCCGTGGCGGGCGAGCTTCACGTGCGCGAACACCATCACGCCGAGGCCGACCTTGCGGTGGTCGAGCACTGCGACGCGCTCGCGGATCACGCCATCGTCGACCAGGCGCTGGATGCGGCGCCAGACCACGGTCTTCGACGAATCCACCTTCTCCGCGATGTCGGCGACCGGCAGGGTCGCGTCACGTTGCAGGTGCTCGAGGATGCGGACGTCGAGCGCGTCCAGTTCCGGCTTCATTGTCGTTCCCCCGCTGCGGGCTGTACCGCAACCACGTTCCAAAAATACCACAAGATCGGAACAACGTCCCAGTTATTGCTGGTGCAGCGCAACAAAACGCCGTTCGCCCCGGATAAGAAGTAAACCTGGTTCGTCCCGAGTAGCGCGACGCGCTATCGAGGGACCTACAGCTTCGTCGGGTTCGGAGCGTCCCCGTAAACCTTCTTGGGGTCGAAGGCCTTCTGCGCTTCCTCGAACTTCAGCTTGTGGGCGCCGCTTCCGAGCGGCACCGAGCGGTAGAAGCACGAGCGGTAGCCGACGTGGCAGCTGGCATCGCCGGGGATCTCGACCCGCAGCCACACCGCGTCCTGGTCGTCGTCGATGCGCAGCTCGGCGACTTTCTGCACCAGGCCAGAGGTCGCGCCCTTGTGCCACAGCACCTGGCGCGAGCGGCTCCAGTAGTGGGCTTCGCCGGTTTCGATGGTCTTCTTCAGCGCCTCGGCGTTCATGTAGCCCAGCATCAGCACTTCGCCGGTGTTCGCGGCGGTGGTGATGCAGGGGATCAGCCCCTCGGCATCGAATTTCGGCGCCAGCTCGCGTCCTTCCTCGACCTGCTCGACGGATGTGCGTGGGGAAAAGGCGATGGCCATGGCGCTGCGGCGATTTCGGGGAGGGGCATATTAGACTGGGCACCTTGGCGCAGGAAGGGGAGCCTGCCGTGAGCCGCATCCTGGTGGTAGACGACGACCCGGACATCCGGGCGGTGCTCGGCGCCTACCTGTCGGCCGACGGCCACTTCGTCGAGCAAGCGGTGGACGGCGCCGCGGGCCTCCAGGCGGTGATGCGCATGCTGCCGGATTTGATCCTCACGGATTTCCAGATGCCGCGCATGGACGGCTTCGCGCTGTTCAATGCGGTGCGCGCCACGCCCAAGACCGCGCGCGTGCCGGTGGTCATGCTGACCGCGCACAACAGCCGCACGCTGATGCTCAAGGCGCTGGCCATGGGACTCGACGATTTCGCCGGCAAGCCCATCAGCCGCGAGGAACTCGGCCGGGTGATGGCGCCGCTGCTGTCGGGCACGCGCGCGGTGCGCCCGCCGACCAAGACGCTGGCCGCAGCCAAGGCGGAGTTCTTCGGCTCGGTGGTGTGCTGCGAAATCTGCCGGCTCGAGGCCTTCATGCTGAAGCTGAAGAAGCCGGAGCTGGTCGAGCTGCTCGACCAGTTCTCGACCGAGGTCGCGCACGCCATCCACGAGGACGCCGGCTGGCTGGTCAAGCCGGACGCGCACCACGTCGTGGTCGGCTTCACCGAGGAGCCCAGCGTCAAGGACCACGCGATGCGCGCGGTGCGCGGCGCGCTGAAGATCGTGGTGGCCGCGCAGCGCATGAAGCCGTGGATCGCGCGGCGCTTCACCGGGAACGACCTGCCGGAGTTCCTCGTCGCCGTCGGCGTCCACACCGGCAAGATCCATGCGCGCCCGCCGCGCGGCGGCGGCATCGAGCCGGGCCTGAAAGGCGAGGCGGTCGAGGTCGCCGGGCTGCTGGCGGAGTCCATCCTGTCGCTGCGCTGGAGCGTCGCGACCTCGCAGACGACGGCGCAGGCCGCGCAGTTCGCGTTCCTGGTCGGGCGCAGCGCAAAGGTGCAGGGCGCGGATGGCAGCGAGATCGGCGCGATCGAGGTCAAGGGCTTCGCGCCGCCGGTGGTGCCCAAGCCCGCGCCGGCGCCGACCCCCAAAGCCGCGCCCAGGACGGCGCCGGCCCCGGCGGCGCCCAGGGCCGCGCCGAAACCGGCTCCCGCGCCGGCGAAGAAGGCACAGCCGCAACGGGCGCCCGCCCGCAAGGTGCCGCCGCCGGTGCTCACGGTGGAGCGCGTGGCGACGCTGGTCGAGGCCGTGGTCGAGCGCATCACGGTGGAGCGTGTGGCGACGCTGGTCGAGGCCGCTGTCGAACGCAACGAGAAACTGGTCGCCGCCGCGGCGGCGATCCCGAAGCCGGCCCCGAAGCCTGCCGCCAAGCCCGCGCCGAAAGCCGCGCCGGAGGCGCCACCGCCGCCGCCCAAGCCGGCGCCGGTCGCGGACGCGATACCGCCGCCGGCGCGCATGACCGCCCCCGCGGCGAAGCCTGCTGTTGCGGCCGGCAAGGGCGCGCCCGCGTTCGCCCCGCCGCCGCCCAAGGAAGTCGAGAAGCCGCTGCCGGAGCCGGTGGACCCCTTCGAGAGCCGCACCGTCGTGATCAAGCTCACCGACAACGGCATCGTCACCGCGCACCTCACGCTGCCGAAGGCCGGCGGCGCCCAGGAAGTGCTGAAGGGCTTCCTGATCAACGAAGACAAGAAGGACAAGAAGCAGGCCAAGCGCCGGGCGTTGCACAAGTTCATCGAGCAGTACGCCGTGCTGCGCGCGCTCTCGCACCCCAACATCGCGGCCACCACCGACATCGGCCTGTCGGCGACGCACCTGTACGTGGCGCAGGAGTACTGCGCCGGCGGCGACCTGCACAACCTGATCGCGCAGGGCATGGCGCCGGACGAGGTGGTCAAGGTGCTGCTGAAGGTCGCCGGCGGGCTGCGTGCGGCGCACGACAAGGGATTCGTGCACGGCGACCTGCGGCCGGCCAACGTCATGATCCGCGAGGACGGCAGCTTCGCGCTGGTGGACTTTGCGCTGGCGCGGGTGGTCGAGTACGCGGTCGGCGAGGGCGAGTCGGGCGTGATGCTGCGCTCGCCGGAATACCTGGCGCCCGAGATGATCAACGGCCAGCCGGCCGACGTGCGCAGCGACCTCTACGGCCTCGGTCTGCTGCTGCATGAGATGCTGACCGGCAAGAAGGCCTACGAGAACCCGGACCTGTCGAAGGTGATGCTGGACCAGCTCAACGCGCCGGTGCCGGTGCTGCCGGCGCCGCACGAGAAATTCCAGGCGTTGCTGAACCAGCTGATGGCCAAGGCCCCGGCCGGGCGCTTCGACTCGGTGGGCGACATGATCGCCTTCATGGCCGAGGCCAAGCTGAACTGACTCAGCCTTTCGAGGCGATCGCTCCCTTCAGCACGCCTTCGTAGGCGCGCACCTCGACCGGGTTGCCGGGCCGCTCGGCGGCGACCTGCGCGCACAGGTGCTCGGCGATGCGCTCGACCGTGGTGTCGGTCGGCAGCAGGTCGCAGCGCTCGACCGGCAGCTCGAGCTCGAACTCGCCTTCGCCCGAGCGATACTCGAAGCGCATCCGGCCCTGGCCGTGGCTGACGATGTCGCCCGAGGTGCCGAGGTAGATGTCGCGCCAGCGATCGGCCCATTGCCGCTCGAGCCGCTCGTCGCGCCTGCCCTTGACCCGGACCTCCAGTTTCGAGCGATGGCCGTGGGCGATGCGCTGGCAGTGGCCGGCGTGCTTCTTCAGGCCGTGCGTGTAGTGGTAGTAGCTGCCGGCGATGGCCTCGTTGCGCAGCGCCACGCGCGCGCGCGTTACCGACTCGGGCACGACCTTGCCCAGCGCGGGCTCGATCAGGGCCGCCAGGCTCCCGGCCGTGACTGCCGCCGCCGGCACGTTGCACAGGGCCTTGGCCGGTGACTGGTGCTCGATGGCCCCGGCCGCCGACCGGAACGCCAGGCCCGAGCCGCTGCCGGACAGCACCAGGTCCAGCTCGGGCGCCTTGCCGGGCACCAGCAGCTTGTGGTCGGCGACGGCGTCCACCGCCTTCTTCAGGCCTTTCTTGACCTCGCCGAAGTCCAGCACCATGCCCTGGTCGTCCAGTTCGCCCTCGAGCTCGACGTCAACGATCCACGACTCGCCCACGAGCCCGCGCTGCGCGTCCAGGTAGGCGCAGTCGATGACCGTCAGATGCTCAACGAAGAGGCGGGTCATTTGGGGCGGTGCCATTCCGAGCGAAGCGAGGAATCCTGCCGTTGAAGCAAGATCCTCGCTGCGCTCGGGATGACATTCTAGCTGTTAAAATCGCGCGCTCTTTCAAAGGTCTATCAATGTCCGTCGTTACCCGCTTCGCGCCGAGCCCGACCGGCTTCCTCCACATCGGCGGCGCGCGCACCGCGCTGTTCTCCTATCTCTTCGCGAAGAAGCACGGCGGCAAGTTCCTGTTGCGTGTCGAGGACACCGACCGCGAGCGCTCCACCGACGCGGCGGTCAGGGCCATCTTTGACGGCATGGAGTGGCTGAACCTCGCGGCCGATGAAAGACCCGTCTTCCAGACCCAGCGCTACGACCGCTACCGGGAAGTGGCGGACCAGTTGCTGGCGAAGGGCGATGCCTACCGCTGCTACTGCACCAAGCCGGAGCTCGACGAGATGCGCGCCGGCCAGATGGCGCGCAAGGAGAAGCCGCGCTACGACGGCCGCTGCCGCAACCGCAAAGGGGTGCCCATGGGCGCCCCCCAACTGCCGTCGGTGATCCGCTTCAGGAATCCGGAAGTGGGTTCCACGGTCGTGAACGACCTGATCAAGGGTGACATCACGTTCCGCAACGACGAGCTCGATGACCTGATCGTGGTGCGCAGCGACGGCAACCCGACCTACAACTTCTGCGTGGTCGTGGACGACTGGGACATGAAGGTCACCCACGTGATCCGCGGCGACGACCACGTCAACAACACGCCGCGGCAGATCAACATCCTGAAGGCGCTCGGCGCCACGCCGCCGGCCTACGCGCACGTGCCGATGATCCTCGGCAGCGACGGCGTCAAGCTGTCCAAGCGCCACGGCGCGGTCAGCGTGGTCGAGTACCGGGCGCTCGGCTTCCATCCGGACGCGGTGCTCAACTACCTGGTGCGGCTGGGCTGGTCGCACGGCGACCAGGAGCTGTTCACGCGAGCCGAGATGGTGAAGCTGTTCGACATCGGCAAGGTGCAGAAGGCGCCGGCTCGCTTCGACCTGGAGAAGCTGGTCTGGGTCAACCACGAACTGCTCAAGCGCATGGAGCCCGCCGCCGCCATCGGCGAGTTCTACTGGCACATGGAGCGCATCGGCGCGAGCTGCAAGGACGGTCCGCGCCTCGAGGACGTGTTCCTGGCCCAGCGCGAGCGCTGCAAGACCTTCGTGGAGATGGCCGAGAAGAGCCGCTTCTTCTACGAGGCGCCCAAGGAATACAACGAGAAGGACGCGGCCAGGCACTTCAATGCGGCCGCCGTCGACATCCTCGAGGCGCTCGCCAGCCAGTTGGCGACGCTGAACCCGTGGATGCCCGACGGGATCCACGGCGCGGTCAACGGCCTCGCGCAGCAGCGCGGCGTGGCGCTGGGGCAGGTGGCCCAGCCGATCCGCGTCGCGGTGGCCGGCATGGCGATCTCGCCGCCCATCGACCAGACCCTGCACCTGTTGGGCCGCGAGCAGACGCTCGCGCGCCTGGCGGCGGCCGTCGCCCACATTGCCGCACGGCCGTAGGCGGCGCGCGTGACGCTTCCGGCGGGCGCCGGCCCGCTTGGCTTGCCGGCCGTGCTGGCGCGCGGATTGGCCGGCCTGGGCTTTGTCGCCGGAATCCTGCTGGCGCTGCCGCACCTGCAGGATCCGGTCTGGCAGGACGAAGCCTACATGCTGATGAATTTCTCCGACCGGGGATTCCTGTATCCCTTCACGGATTACCACCTGCCGAACAACCACGTCCTGTTCAGCGCGCTGCTCGCGCTGTGGTCGGACCCCGGGGACTCGGTGCCGTACACGCGGCTGCTGCCGCTGTCGTGCTTCGTGCTCGCGCTGCCCCTGCTGTACGTCGGGGTGGAGCGGCTCGCCGGGCGCCCGGCGGCGATCGTGGCGCTGGTGCTGTTCGCGATGAGCCCGGTCACGCGCGATTTCGCGGCGCAGCTGCGCGGCTACGCGGCGTCGTGGGTGCCGCTGAGCGCGCTGCTGCTGCTGACGCCGCGCTTGGCGCTCGACGGCCGCAAGGCGAGCGGCGTGCTCTACGCGATTTCGGCCGTCGCCAGCGTGGCGATCCTGCCGACGAACCTGTGGTTCTGCCTGGCGCTCGCGCTGTGGGGCTGCGCTCTGTGCCTGGGGCATGCGGACGCCTCGCGCTCGCGGCGCGGAGCGCGCGTAGCCGTCCTGCTGGGGGCGCCGCTGCTGGGCTTGGCGGCGTATGTCCTGGTGTGGGAGCAGTTGCTGGCGGCGGCAAACAAGCCCTGGGGCGGCTGGGGCTACGCGGCCGCGGGGCTGCACTGGATCGAGGCGACGCTGTCGAACCAGTTGTGGCTGCTGCCGGTGGCGGTGCTCGGGCTCACTGCGCTGGCCCGGCGCCTGATGGATCCCGCGGAGCGGCGCGCCGCGCGCGGCGAAGCCTTGTTGTTGCTGAGCCTGGCGGCGTCGCTGGGGCTGATGGCGGCGCTGCTGCGCTATCCGCCGCTCCCCCGCACCTATGTCCCGGCGTTGCCGCTGTGGTACGCGGCCGTGGCGCTGGTGCTTGCCGGCGCCTGGCGCCTGCGGCCCCTGGCCGCGTCGCCGGTGGCCGCGGTCGGGGTCTTTATGGCGGTCGTGCTCGGCCTGTTCGTGACGTCGTGGCGCGGGTCGCCCTGCGGGGGCACGCCGCCCGAGTCGGCTTTCCCGCAGGACCTGTGCCACGCGTTCTATCGTCAGGAGTACCGTCCGGGCCTGGTGGCAGCCGCGCTCGGTGCACTGCCGCGCCAGGATCAGCTGACGGTCGTCACCGACGACGAGGCGTTCTGGGCGCTGTCATTCCTCGTGCGCCAGGGCGAGGTCGCCTTCCCGCTGGAGCTGGTGGACCTGAAAACCTGGGAGAAGGAGGAGCGCGACGCTGCCGGGGTTCGCCCGCCGGGGCTGGTCGTCACCCGGAGCCAGCCGGCGCTCGAGCACATGATCACCGGGCTGGGGTTGTCGGCGCGGCCCTATCGCGAAATCGCCGACACCGGTTACTTCAAGCTGTACGCTGCGGGATACTGAGTCCATGTCCATCGAGATCACTTTTCCCGACGGCGCGAAGAAGTCCTTCGACGCGCCGCCGACCGCGCTCTCCATCGCCCAGGCCATCTCGCCGTCGCTGGCGAAGCGGTCGGTGGTGGCCCGCGTCGACGGCGAACTGTGGGACCTGACGCGGCCGATCGAGAAAAGCGCGAAGCTCGAGCTGGTCACGCGCGACAAGCCCGAGGGGCTCGAAGTGCTGCGCCACGACTGCGCACACGTGCTGGCGCAGGCGGTGCAGGAGTTGTACCCCGGCACGCAGATCACCTTCGGCCCGGCCACCGAGACCGGGTTCTACTACGACTTCGCCCGCGCCGAGCCCTTCACCGAGGCCGACCTCGAGAAGATCGAAGGCCGCATGCGCGAGATCGTCAAGCGTGACTTGCCCATCAAGCGCGAGGTCTGGCCGCACGACGTGGCGGTCAAGTTCTTCGAGAAGGCCGGCGAGAAATTCAAGGCCGAGTGGATCCGCGAGGGCCTGTCGCCCGACGAGCCGTTGACCATCTACAAGCAGGGCGACCAGTGGCTCGACATGTGCCTCGGGCCGCACCTGCCGTCCACCGGCAAGCTCGGCACCGCGTTCAAGCTCACGAAAGTCTCCGGCGCCTACTGGCGCGGCGACGCCAACAATGCACAGTTGCAGCGCATCTACGGGCTGGCGTTCGCCACCGAGGACGAGCTCAAGGCCCACCTGCACATGCTCGAGGAGGCCGAGAAGCGCGACCACCGGCGCCTGGGCCGGCAGCTCGACCTGTTCCACCAGCAGGAAGAGGCGCCGGGCATGGTGTTCTGGCACCCGAAGGGCTGGGCCATCTGGCAGGCGGTCGAGCGCTACGTGCGCGAGGTCTACCGCGCCAGCGGTTACCACGAGGTGCGCGCGCCGCTGATCGCCGACGTGTCGTTATGGAAGCGCTCCGGCCACTGGGACAACTTCCGGGAGAACATGTTCTTCACCGAGAGCGAGAAGCGGACCTACGCGGTCAAGCCGATGAACTGCCCGGGCCACGTGCAGATCTACAACGCCGGCCTGCGCAGCTACCGCGAGCTGCCGATCCGCTACGCCGAGTTCGGTTCCTGCCACCGCAACGAGCCGAGCGGCGCGCTGCACGGCCTGATGCGCGTGCGCGCGTTCACCCAGGACGACGGCCACATCTTCTGCACCGAGGAGCAGGTGCAATCCGAGTGCACCGCGTTCCACGCGCAGGCGATGGGCGTCTACGCCGCCTTCGGTTTCTCCGACGTGACCATCAAGATCGCGCTGCGGCCCGACAAGCGTGTCGGCAGCGACGCCGACTGGGACCGCGCCGAGGCCGCGCTGCGCAGCGCGATGAAGGCCGTCGGCGCGCCGTGGACCGAGTTGCCGGGCGAGGGTGCGTTCTACGGCCCCAAGATCGAGTACCACCTCAAGGACTCGATCGGCCGCAGCTGGCAGTGCGGCACCATGCAGGTTGACTTCTCGATGCCGGGGCGCCTGGGCGCCGAGTACGTCGACGAGACCTCGGGCCGCAAGACCCCCGTCATGCTGCACCGGGCCATCGTCGGCTCGATGGAGCGCTTCATCGGCATCCTGCTCGAGAACTTCGCCGGCGCGCTGCCGTTCTGGCTGGCGCCGGTGCAGGTGGTGGTGGCGCCGATCGTGTCGGACGCCGACGCCTACGCCAGCGAGGCCTGCGCGGCGCTGGCCGCGGCCGGCGTGCGCGCCGAGACCGACCTGCGCAACGAGAAGATCAACCGCAAGATCGCCGAGCACAGCCAGCAGAAAGTGCCGGTGATCGCGGTGGTGGGTCGCAAGGAGGCCGAGCAGCGCACCGTGACGCTGCGCCGGCTCGGCGAGGAACGGCAGGAGACGCTGCCGCTGGAGCAGGCGGTGGCGGCGCTCGCGAGCGAGTCGAACCCCGCGGGATCGCGGCGGGCGTGATGCCGCCGGTCGCGGCGCGCAAACCGTTCGAGGTGGCGTCGCCGAACGGCACGCGCTCCGACCCGTACTACTGGCTGCGCGACGACACGCGCAAGTCGCCCGAGGTGCTGGCGCACCTCGCTGCCGAGAACGCCTACACCGACGCCGTGCTGGCGCCGACCCGGGCGCTGCAGCAGGAGCTTTACGACGAGATCGTCGCGCGCCTGAAGCAGGACGACTCGACGCCGCCGGTGCTGCACCGCGGCCACTGGTTTTACCGGCGCTACGAGACCGGCAAGGAATATCCGGTCTACTGCCGGCGCGCCGGCACGCTGCAGGCGCCCGAGCAGGTGCTGCTCGACGGCAACGCGCTGGCGCGGGGCCAGGCGTTCTTCCAGGTCGGCAGCTACGACGTCAGCCCCGACAACCGGCTGCTGGCGTACACCGAGGACACGGTCGGCCGGCGCCAGTTCACGCTGCGCTTCAAGGACCTGCGCACCGGCGAGACCTTGGCGGACGCGATCGCCAACGTCGAGCCCGACATCGCCTGGGCTGGCGACAACAAGACCGTGCTCTACGTCGAGAAGGACCCGGTGACGCTGCTGTCCGAGCGCGTCAAACGACATGTGCTCGGAACCAAGGCCGAGCGCGATGCGCTGGTGTACGAAGAGAAGGACCACAGTTTCTACATCGGCGTGGCGCGCAGCAAGTCCGACAAATACCTGTTCATCGGCCTGCAGAGCACGCTGGTGTCGGAGTGGCGCTACGCCGACGCCAACGACCCGCAACTCGAGTTCCGCCCGGCGCTGCCGCGCGAGGCCAGCCACGAATACCAGGTCGAGCACCTCGGCGACGATTTCATCGTCCGCACCAACTGGCAGGCGCCGAACTTCCGCCTGATGCGCGCGCCGGTCGCGAGCAGCACCGACAAGGCCACCTGGAAGGTGATCGTGCCGCACGCGAACGACGTGCTGATCGAAGGCTTCGACGTGTTCCGCGATTACCTGGCGATCAACGAGCGCTCGGGCGGGCTGCGCAAGATCCGCATCAAGGCGTGGTCCGGGGGCAGGGAATTCCACGTCGCGTCGGACGAGCCGGCCTACACCGCCACGCTCGGCGTCAATCCCGAGCTGGACTCCACGACGCTGCGCTACGAGTACACCTCGCTGACCACGCCGGTCACGACCTACGACTACGACCTGCGCACCGGCGCGCGCACGCTGGTCAAGCGCGAGCCGGTGCTCGGCGACTTCGACCCGGCGAATTACGCGACCGAGTTCGTGTTCGCCACCGCGCGCGACGGCACGCGGGTGCCGGTGTCGCTGGCCTGGCGCAAGGACCGCTTCCAGCGCGACGGCTGCGCGCCGCTGCTGCAGTACGCCTACGGCGCGTACGGCCTGTCGATGAATCCGGCGTTCTCGTCGCCGCGGCTGTCGCTGCTCGACCGCGGCTTCGTCTACGCCATTGCCCACATCCGCGGCGGCCAGGAGATGGGGCGCGCCTGGTACGAGGACGGCAAGCTGCTGAGGAAGATGAACACCTTCACCGATTTCATCGACGTGACCGGGTTCCTGGTGGAGCAGGGCTACGGCGCGAAGGACAAGGTCTTCGCCATGGGCGGCAGCGCCGGCGGCCTGCTGATGGGCGCGATCGCCAACCTGCGGCCGGAGCTGTACGCCGGCATCGTCACGCAGGTGCCGTTCGTGGACACGGTGACGACGATGCTCGACGAGAGCATCCCGCTGACCACCAACGAGTTCGACGAGTGGGGCAACCCGAAGCACAAGGCTAGCTACGACTACATGCTGGCCTATTCGCCCTACGACAACGTGCGCGCGCAGGCCTACCCCGCGATGCTGGTCGAGACCGGGCTGTGGGATTCACAGGTGCAGTACTACGAGCCGGCCAAGTGGGTCGCCAAGCTGCGCGCGACCCGGATCGACGCCAACCCGCTGCTGTTCCACGTCAACCTGGAGGCGGGCCACGGCGGCAAGTCCGGCCGCTTCGAGCAGTACCGCGAGCGCGCCCGCGAATTCGCCTTCCTGCTGTGGCAGGCGGGGATCGACCGGTGAACCAAAAATGGGGTCAGGTTCACTTTTCGCCGCGCTGGGCCGGGGCGAGTGTGTTCAAGGGAAAAGTGAACCTGACCCCATTTTTGCTATGCGCCGGCCTGTGGGCCTGCGCCAGCGCCGCCGTCGCGCCGACGCCCGGTGTCGAGCTCAAGGGCGAGTGGCAGCAGGGCGGCGTGATCTTCGGCCGCGCCGCGCCCGGCAGCACGGCGAGCTTCAACGGCCGGCCGCTGCGCGTCTCGCCCGAAGGCCAGTTTGTGCTCGGCCTGGACCGCGACCAGCCGGCCAAGGCGCTGCTGGTGGTGGCGCGTCCGGGCGCGGCGACGTTCCGCCGCGAGTTCGACGTGGCCCGGCGCGAGTACGACATCCAGCGCGTCGATGGCCTGCCGGAAGCGCAGGTCACCCCGCCGCCCGAGGCGCACGCGCGCATCGCCGCCGACCTCGTGCAGGTGCGCGCGGCGCGCGCGCGCGACAGCGAGCGGCTCGATTTCTCGCGCGGCTTCATCTGGCCGATCGTCGGGCGCATCTCCGGCGTGTTCGGCAGCCAGCGCATCCTCAACGGCGAGCCCAAGCAGCCGCACTACGGCGTCGACGTGGCCGTGCCGGTCGGCACGCCCGTGCGCGCGCCGGCCGCCGGCGTGGTCAGCCTCGCCGTGCCCGACATGTACTACACCGGCGGGACGCTGATGATCGACCACGGCCACGGCCTGGCCTCGACCCTGATGCACCTGGACAAGCTGCTGGTGAAGGCGGGGGACGAGGTCACGCAGGGCCAGGTCATCGCCGAGTCCGGCATGACCGGGCGCGCGACCGGGCCCCACCTCGACTGGCGCGTGAGCTGGTTCGATTCGCGCGTCGATGCACAATTGCTCGCGGGGCCGATGCCCCCATCCAACTAAGGAGATGACCATGTTGCGGACTGCCATGCTGCTCGCGGGGTTGCTGGCGTGCTCGGGGGCGATCGCCGCCGAAGGCATGTGGACGCTCGACAACCTGCCCAAGGCCGAGCTCAAGCAGCGGTACGGCTTCACGCCGGACGCGGCGTGGGTCGACAAGGTCATGAAGTCCTCGGTGCGCCTGGCCGGTGGCTGCTCGGGCTCGTTCGTCTCGGCCGACGGCCTGGTCATGACCAACCACCACTGCGCCAACGAGTGCATCCAGCAGCTGTCGACCGCGAAGAAGGACTACATCGCCGACGGCTTCCTCGCGCGCAAGCGCACCGAGGAAGTGGCCTGCCCGACCATGGAGCTGAACCGCCTCGAGCAGATCAGCGACGTGACGGCGCGCATCAACCAGGCGACCGAGGGCAAGAGCGGCAAGGACTACAGCGCGGCCCAGAAGGCCGAGAAGTCCACGATCGAGTCCGAGTGCGTGGGCGCCGACAAGGAGGTCGCGCGCTGCGATGTGGTCGAGCTCTACCAGGGCGGCGTCTACAAGCTCTACCGCTACCACCGCTTCCAGGACGTGCGCCTGGTGTGGGCACCCGAGAAGGACATCGCCTTCTTCGGCGGCGATCCGGACAACTTCAACTTTCCGCGCTACGACCTCGACATCAGCCTGGTGCGCGCCTACGAGAACGGCGCGCCGGCCAAGGTCAAGGATTTCTTCTCGTTCAGCGCCGCCGGCCCGGGCGACGGCGAGCTGGCCTTCATCACCGGCCACCCCGGCCGCACCCAGCGCCAGCTGACCGTCGCGCAGCTCGAGCGCGTGCGCGACGTCGACATGGTCTCGCGCCTGATCCGGCTGTCCGAGATGCGCGGCATGCTGGCGCAGTACGCCAGCGCGGGCGGCGAGGCCGCGCGCGTGTCGCAGGACGACTTCTTCGGGGTCGAGAACTCGTTCAAGGCCATTTACGGCCAGTTCCAGGCGCTGCTCGATCCGGCGGTGTTCGCGCGCAAGCAGGACGACGAGCGCAAGCTGCGCGCGTTCGCCAGGGCCGGCAAGCTCAAGGAGAACGCCGCGGCCTGGGACGAGATCGCCGCCGCGCAGGCGACGTACCGCAACATCCAGGAGCGCTGGCGCCAGATCGAGGCGCCGCGCGCGTTCTGGAGCCACTATTTCGACCACGCCCGCGCGCTGGTGCGCGGCGCCGAGGAGCGCGGCAAGCCGAACCCGGAGCGCCTGCGAGAGTTCACCGAAGCGGCGCTGCCCTCGGTCACGCAGCAGCTGTTCTCGAACGAGCCGATCTACCCGGCGTACGAGAAGGTCAAGCTCGCCTGGTCGCTGACCAAGATGCGCGAGTGGCTCGGCGCGGACGACGCGTTCGTGAAGGGCGTGCTCGGCAGCGAGTCGCCCGAGGGCATGGCCGCGCGCATGGTCGACCGGACCCGGCTCGCCGATCCGGCGCTGCGCAAGCAGCTCTGGGAGGGCAGCGCCGCCGCGGTGGCCAAGTCGAACGACCCGTTCATCGAGCTGGCGCGCAAGGTCGACGCCGAGGCCCGCGCGCTGCGCAAGCGTTACGAGGACGAGGTCGAGGCGGTCGAGAAGAAAGCCGCCGAGCGCATCGCCAGGGTGCGCTTCGCCCAGTCGGGCACCGGCGCCTACCCGGATGCGACCTTCTCGCTGCGCCTGAGCTACGGCGAGGTGAAGGGCTGGGACGAGAAGGGCAAGGCGGTCACGCCGTTCACCACGATCGGCGGCGCGTTCGACCGCCACACCGGCGCGCAGCCGTTCGCGCTGCCGAAATCGTGGCTGAATTCAAGGGCGAAGCTGAACCTGTCGCAGCCGTTCAACTTCGTGACCACCAACGACATCATCGGCGGCAACTCGGGCAGCCCGGTGATCAACCGCAACGCCGAAGTCGTCGGGCTGGTGTTCGACGGCAACATCCACTCGCTCGGCGGGGCGTTCTGGTTCGACGAGCGCGTGAACCGCGCCGTGTCGGTCCACAGCGGCGCGATCCTCGAGACGCTGCGCAACGTCTACGGCGCGCCGGAACTGGCGGCGGAGATGGCCGGGAAATAAGGCATCAGCCGGGCGGCCACTTCAGCGGCCGCCCGGCCAGGAGATGAAGGTGCAGGTGGAACACCGACTGGCCGGCGCCGGCGCCGTTGTGGAGCGCGACGCGGACGGCGGCGGCGACGCCGAGCTGCGCGGCGACCTTGCCCGCGGCCAGCAGCAGGTGGCCGAGCAGCGCCTGGTCGGCGGCGGTCGCGTCGGTCAGCTTCGGGATCGGGCTGCGCGGCACCAGCAGCACGTGCGTCGGCGCGCCGGGGTTGATGTCCTTGAACGCGACGCAGAGCTCGTCCTCGTAGACGATCGCGGCGGGAATCTCCTTGTCGCAAATCTTCTCGAACAGGGTCTTGGACACGGTGCGCCTCCGGATCGGAATGACACTATGATGCACGCATGCCGCACGGACCTGCCATGAGCCCGAGCGTCGGATCCGACGCGGCGGTCTACCGCCGGCTGCTGCGCTACTCGGCGCCGCACTGGAAAGTCTTCCTCGTCGCCCTGCTGGGCATGGTGATGTTCGCCACGGTGGACACCTCGTTCATCTGGCTGATCAAGCCCATGATCGACGGCAGCTTCATCGACCGCGATCCCGAGATCATGCGGCTGGTGCCGCTGGCGATCCTCGGGCTGTTCGTGCTGCGCGGCATCGCCCATTTCACCTCGACCTACGGCATGGCCTGGGTCGCGCAGCGCGTGGTGCTGCGCCTGCGCGGGCAGGTGTTCGACCACCTGCTGCGCCTGCCGGTGGCCCACTACGACCGCGTGCGCAACGCCGACCTGCTGGTGAAGCTGACCTACCAGGTCAACGTGGTCGCTGACTCGGGCACGCAGGTGCTCAACGCCATCATCAAGGACGGCCTGCGCATCATCGGCCTGCTGGCCGTGATGCTCTACATGAGCTGGAAGCTGACCGTGGTCGTGCTGTGCGTCGCGCCGTTCGTGGCGGGCTCGGTGCGTTTCGTCAGCAAGCGCTTCAAGGTGATCAACCAGCGCCTGCAGTCCTCGATGGGCGGCGTCACGCACGTCGCCGACGAGGCCATCACCGGGCGGCGCGTGGTCAAGGTCTACGGCGGCCAGGACTACGAGGCCGGCCGCTTCCGCGAGGTCAACGAGTTCATCCGCAAGCAGGCGCTCAAGCTGGTTGCCAGCAGTTCGGGCGCGCAGGGCGCGGTGCAGCTGATCGCGGCGGTGGCGGTCGCCGCGATCGTGTTCCTGGCGATCTCCGGCGACATGCGCCTGGAGTCGCCCGGCACGTTCGCCGCGTTCATCGGCGCGATGCTGGGCATCCGCGATCCGCTCAACGGCGTCACCGGCATCACCGACCGGCTGTCGCGCGGCCTGGTGGCGGCGCACGACCTGTTCGCGTTCCTCGACATCAAGCCCGAGTGTCCCGGCGGCACGCGCCCGCTCGAGCGCGCGCGCGGCGAGATCCGCTTCGACGACGTCCGCTTCCGCTACGGCGACGACGGCAAGCAGGTGCTCGACGGCGTGACGCTCGACGTGAAGCCCGGCCAGACCGTCGCCTTCGTCGGCCGCTCCGGCAGCGGCAAGAGCACGCTGCTGTCGCTGCTGCCGCGCTTCTACGACCCGACCAGTGGACAGGTGCGCCTCGACGGCCACGACGTCGCCGAGTACCGCGTGGCCGACCTGCGCCGCCAGATCGCGCTGGTGGACCAGAACGTGGTGCTGTTCAACGCCAGCGTCGCCGACAACATCGCCTACGGCGTGCGCGACAGGGTCACGGTGGAGCAGATCGTCGAGGCGGCGCGCGCGGCCTACGCCTGGGACTTCATCGACAAGCTGCCGCAGCGCCTCGACACGCCGCTCGGCCAGAACGGCGTGAACCTCTCCGGCGGCCAGCGCCAGCGCATCGCCATCGCGCGCGCGCTGCTGCGCGACGCGCCGATCCTGATCCTCGACGAGGCCACCTCCGCGCTGGACACCGAGTCGGAGCGCGCCATCCAGCAGGCGCTCGAGCGGCTGGTGCAGGGCCGCACCACGCTGGTCATCGCGCACCGGCTGTCCACCGTGCAGCGCGCCGACCTGATCGCCGTGATGCAGGACGGGCGCATCCTCGAGACCGGGCAGCACGCCGAGCTGCTCGCCCGCAACGGGCTGTACGCGGCGCTGCACCAGATGCAGTTCGACGATGTGTAAGGCGCGCGGCGGCGCGGGCCGCAGGTGAGGTCCTGGCTCACGCGCCGCTGGTACGGCCCGGCGCCCGCGCCGTGGTACCTGCGGCCGCTGTCCTGGCTGTTCGGCCTGGTGGCGCGCATCCGCCGCGCGCGCCAGCAGTCGAGTGCGAAGCGCGCGCGCCTGCCGGTGCCGGTGATTGTGGTCGGCAACATCGCCGTCGGCGGCACCGGCAAGACGCCGTTCGTGATCTGGCTGGTCGAGCGGCTGCGGCAGTGGGGCTGGCGCCCCGGCGTGATCAGCCGCGGCTATGGCGGCGGCTCGAAGCAATGGCCGCAGCGCGTCGACCCGGGTTCCGATCCCGGAATGGTCGGCGACGAGCCGGTGCTGGTGGCGGCGCGCACGCGCTGCCCGGTCGTGGTCGGCCCGGACCGGCTGGCCGCGGGGGCGCTGCTGCTCGCCGGCGGTGACGTCGACATCGTCGTCAGCGACGACGGCCTGCAGCATTACAGGCTGTGGCGCGACCTCGAGATCGCGGTGGTGGATGCGACGCGCGGCCTCGGCAATGGCCGCCTGCTGCCGGCCGGGCCGTTGCGCGAGAAACCTGCGCGCCTCGGCGAGGTGGCGCTGGTCATCGTCAACGGGCCGGGCTGGACCACGCCAGCCGGGCGCCAGGTCACGATGCGGCTGACCGCGCGCGAGGCGCAGGCGCTCGACGGCGGCGAGCGCAAGCCGATCGCCGTGTTCGGCGGCACCACCGTCCACGCGGTGGCCGGCATCGGCAATCCGGCGCGGTTCTTCGCCATGCTGACCCAGCAGAACATCGGCCTGGTGCTGCACCCGTTCCCCGACCACCATCCGTTCGCGCGCGCCGACCTGGAGTTCGGCGATAGCGTGCCGGTGCTGATGACCGAGAAGGACGCGGTCAAGTGCCGCCACTTCGGCATGCCCGACCAATGGGTCGTGCCGGTGGAGGCGCTGATCGAGCCGGCCGGCGTGGCGCTTGTGCAAGAATTGACCAACGCCCTGAGGAAGCCGGCCTGATGGACTCGCGACTGCTCGAAATCCTGGTGTGCCCCGTGACCAAGGCGCCGCTGGCCTGGGACGCGCAGAAGCAGGAGTTGCTGTGCAAGGCCTCGCGCCTGGCCTACCCGGTGCGCGACGGCATTCC
Source organism: Gammaproteobacteria bacterium (assembly GCA_052386975.1). Taxonomy (GTDB): domain Bacteria; phylum Pseudomonadota; class Gammaproteobacteria; order Nevskiales; family Nevskiaceae; genus JACPFV01. Next base: position 20,692 of record JBQTJQ010000176.1, read on the forward strand.
GGTGATGATCGAGGAAGAGGCGCGCACGCTCTCCGACGAAGAATTGGCGCGCCTGCGGTAGTGTCATCCCGAGCGAGGCGAGGGATCTCTTGAAATTCAAAGTGGTCATCCCGGCGCGCCTGGGCTCGACGCGCCTGCCGCGCAAGGTGCTGCGCGAGATCCACGGCCGGCCGCTGGTGCGTTACGTGTGGGACGCCGCGCGCCGCGCCCGCGCGCAGGAAGTCGTGATCGCGACCGACAGCGACGAGGTCCGCGCGGCCTGCGCCGCGTTCGGCGCCGACGTGCAGATGACCTCGGCGCGCCACGCCTCGGGCACCGACCGCATCGACGAAGTCGCCGCGAAACGCCGCTGGCCGGCGTCGGCCGTCGTGGTGAACCTGCAGGGCGACGAGCCGCTGATGCCGCCGGCGCTGGTGCGCCGGGTGGCGCAGCTGGTGGCGCAGGATCGCAAGGCCGACATCGCCACCCTGTGCCATCCGCTGCGATCGCTCGAGGAGTGGCTGAATCCGAACGTCGTCAAGCTGGCGATGGACCGCCAGGGCTATGCGCTGTACTTTTCGCGCGCGCCGATCCCGTGGCAGCGCGACGGCGGCACCCGCGAGGCGCCGGTGTTGCCGCGGAGCCTCGCGTTTCGCCATATCGGCCTGTACGCCTATCGCGTTGCCGCACTGAAGCGCTTCAGCGCGCTCAAGCCGGCGCCGCTGGAGCAGGCCGAGGCGCTCGAGCAGTTACGCGCGCTGGCCCACGGCATGAGGATCCGCGTTGGCGTCACGCGGGAACCGCCGCCGCGCGGCGTGGATACCGAGGCCGACCTGGTGGCCGTGACCGCGCTTCTGTAGGCGCGGCCTCGGCCGCGACAGGCGCGCCAAAAGGCGCCCAAAAAAACGGCCGCATCGAGCGGCCGTTTCCGTTGCTGCGGCGTGCCTTACGGCGTGTGATCGCCGTTGTTGCCGTCGTGCTCCGCCTTCGGCGCGGGCGAGATCAGCCGCGGCACGAAGTCGTCGGCCTGCTTCTTGGGCGTCGGCGCACTGGCCACCGGTGCCGGTGGCGGCGTGGCGCCTTCGACCGGGCCCACCAGGCGCGGTACCCAATTGGCGTCGGCCTTCTGGCGCTGCGCGCGCGGCTGCTGCGGTGCCTCGCGGCGCGGCGCTTCGGGTGGTGCCTGCGGCGCTTCGGCGGCGGTTTGCGGCGCGGGCTGCGCTGCTTCGACGACGGGCTCGGACCGGAACTCAGGCGCCGGACGCGACTCCGCCTGCTGCTGCGGTTCCGGTTGCAGTTCGGGACGAGGGGCGGGGCGCTGCTGCTGCTGCACCGGCTCCTCGAAGTGCGGTGTCTCGACCGTCAGGCCGAAGTCGGCCTGTGACTCGCCGTAATCGTCGCCCGCGTTGCCCTGGCCACCCTGGACCTGGTTGCCCTGGACCTGGTTGCCCTGGAACTGCTGGTTGCCCTGCTGCTGGCCGCCACCCTCTTGGCGCCCGCGGCCGCCACGGCGGCGGCGACGCCGGCCGCGATCCTCGCGGTTCTGGTCCTGTCCCTGCTGCTGGCCCTGCTGGTCGGGGCGCGGCGGCTGCTGCTGCGGCTGCGGCTGGACCTGCTGGTTCTGCGGCTGTTCGCCACGCGGCTGCTGGTTCTGCTGCTGCTGCGGGCGCTGACCACCGCCCTGCTGGTTCTGCTGGTGGTGGCGCTGGCCGCGGTCGTCGCGGTTGCGGTCGCGATCGCGCCCGCCGTCACGGCGGCCATCGCGGTCACGGTTGCCGCGGAAATCGCGCTGGTCGCGGTCGCGGCGTCCGTCGCGATGACGATCGCGGTCACGGTGGCGGTCACGGCCGCCTTCGTGTCGCGGACGATCCTCACGCCGCGGCTGCGACGACCGTTCAGCAGCGGGAGCTGCCGCCGCCGGCGCAACCGGCTCGGCGGCGAAGATCTTCTTTACCTTGCTCCAGAACCCGCCGGAAGCCGGGGCTGCGGCAGCGGCGGCCGCCTCGGGCGCCTCGGTCCAGACGTTCGGGGCGGGCGTCGACGGCTTGATCGACTTCACCGCGGCCTCCATCACCGGTTTGGGCGCGGCCCTGGCGGCGCTGACCGCGTCGGCGGCAACCACGTCGGCCTTCTGCGCGAGGTCGTAGCTGACGGCGTCGGTGCCCTCGGCCTTGGCGTCACCGCGCACGCGCGAGATCTCGAAGTTCGGCGAGTGCAGGTTGGCGTTGGGCACCAGCGTGACGGTGGCGCGATGGCGGCCCTCGATCTCGGCCAGCGGCATGCGCTTCTCGTTGAGCAGGAAGGTGGCGACGTCGACCGGCAGTTGCGCGATCACGCGCGTGGTCTTGTCCTTCATCGCCTCTTCCTCGATCAGGCGCAGCACCGACAGGGCGAGCGACTCGACCGAACGGATCTGGCCGCGGCCGTTGCAGCGTGGGCAGGCGATCTGGGTGTGCTCGCCCAGCGACGGCTGCATGCGCTGGCGCGACATCTCCATCAGGCCGAAGCGCGACAGGCGCCCGAACTGGATGCGGGCGCGGTCGATTTCGCAGGCCTGGGTCAGGCGCTCTTCGACCTGGCGCTGGCTGCGGTTCGACTCCATGTCGATGTAGTCGATCCCGATCAGGCCGCCGAGGTCGCGCAGGCGCAGCTGGCGGGCGACTTCGTCGGCCGCCTCGAGGTTGGTCTTGAGTGCGGTCTCCTCGATGTCGCGGCCGCCGGTGGCGCGCGCCGAGTTGACGTCGATCGAGGTCAGCGCCTCGGTGTGGTCGATGACGATCGAGCCGCCCGCGGCAAGTTCGACGCGGCGGTCATGCGCGCTCTCGATCTGACTCTCGATCTGGAAGCGGCTGAACAGCGGGATGTGGTCCTGGTACAGCTTGAGCTTGGGCAGGTTGCCCGGCATCGAGTGCTGGATGTAGTCGCGGGCCTCTTCGTAGGCTTCGACGCTGTCGACCATGACCTCGCCGATTTCCGGGCGCAGGTAGTCGCGCAGCGCGCGCAGCATGACGCTGCTTTCCTTGTAGACCAGGAACGGCGCCGCATTGGCGTCGGCGGCGGCCTTGACCTTGTTCCAGCCGTCGTTGAGCAGGGCGTTGAGGTCCCACTGCAGCTCCTCGGCGGTGCGGCCGATGCCGTTGGTGCGGACGATGACGCCCATGCCGTCGGGCAGCTGCAGCGAGTCGAGCGCGGCCTTGGCTTCCTCGCGCTCCTCACCCTCGACGCGGCGGCTGACGCCGCCGGCGCGCGGGTTGTTGGGCATCAGCACCAGGTAGCGCCCGGCCAGGCTGATGAAGGTGGTCAGGGCGGCGCCCTTGTTGCCGCGCTCTTCCTTCTCGACCTGGACCAGGACTTCCTGGTCTTCCTTCAGGACCGAGCGGATGTTGTCGCGGTTGCCGCCTTCGCGGAAGTACTCCTTCGAGACTTCCTTGAGCGGCAGGAAGCCGTGGCGCTCGGCGCCGTACTCGACGAAGCACGCCTCGAGCGACGGCTCGACGCGCGTGATGCGGCCCTTGTAGATGTTGCCTTTCTTCTGCTCGCGGGAGGCGAGCTCGATGTCGAGGTCCTGGAGTTTCTGGCCGTCGACGATGGCCACGCGCAGCTCTTCGCGCTGGGTGGCATTGATCAGGATTCTTTTCATTTGCTGCGGTTCTCGGTTAGGAGCGACCGCAGGCGGGGAGCCGAGTCTAAGTGCAGCTCATCGTTGGCGCCGTCGCGGGAGCTTGCGCTCCACCGGACCGGCACTTCACAGATTCGTGTCAGTTCAGACTCATCGGGCGCTGCCAGGACACTTCCTTGGGTGGTCCGGCGCGCCGCTCACCGCCGTGCGGGAGCTGGGTTGACGTTGCCTGCCTGCCGCTGTCACCGGCGAAGCCAGGAATTCTTTAAGCTACGGGGGCTTACAAGCCCTTCCGAAAGCGCGCGCATTGTGACACATCCTCCACAGAAAAGCCCACCACCCCCCGGCAAGCGCCAATCGGTGCGCCGGGTGGCCGTTACGTCCAACGAATCCGGCCAGCGGCTGGACAACTTCCTGTTGAAAATCCTGTCCGGCGTGCCGCGATCCGCGGTCTACCGGATCATCCGCTCGGGCGAGGTGCGGGTGAACAGCGGCCGGTGCAAGCCCGACCGGCGCCTGCAGGAGGGCGACGAGGTGCGGGTGCCGCCGGTGCGCCGGCCGGACGAGGCCACTCCGGTGCGGCCGCCCGACGACGTGCTGAACCGCCTTCGCGAGGCCGTCATCTTCGAAGACGACCACTACCTGGCCCTGAACAAGCCCGCGGGCCTGGCCTCCCATGGCGGCAGCGGGATCATGTTCGGTGTGATCGAGGCGGTGCGGGCCTGGGGCCAGTACGAGTACGTGGAGCTGTGCCACCGGCTCGACCGCGACACCAGCGGCGTGCTGCTGCTGGCCAAGTCGCGCAAGGCCTTGCTGCGCGCGCAGGCGGCGCTGCGCGAGGGCAAGGCCCAGAAGCGCTACCGCGCGTTGCTGTGCGGCGGTTGGCCCGGCGGCTCGCGCGACGTCGACTCGGCGCTGCTGAAGAACCGCCTGGCCAGCGGCGAGCGCTTCGTGCTGGTGGACGAGCAGGGCAAGCCGTCGCGTTCGCGCTTCACGCCGGTGCAGAAGTTCGCCGATGCGACGCTGTGCGAGGTGGACATCTTCTCGGGCCGCATGCACCAGATCCGCGTGCACGCCGCCGACATCGGCCATCCCGTGGCCGGCGACCGCAAGTACGGCCAGGCCGACGACAAACGGCCGCTGCGCGAGCTGGGCCTGCGCCGCACCTTCCTGCACGCGTTCTCCCTGCGCCTGCCGGCAATCGGCGAGTTTCCACCGCTGATCATCGAGTCGCCGCTGCCGGAGGAGCTCGAGGCGTTCCTGACCAAGCTGAAGTGATGGCGCGGCCGTACGAGTTGCTCGTCTTCGACTGGGACGGCACGCTGGCCGACTCGGCGGCGCTGATCGTGTCCGGCATGCAACGCGCGCTGCACGACCTGAAGCTGCCGGCGCGCACCGACGGGCAGATCCGCGAGCTGATCGGGTTGGGCTTCTACGATGCGATGGAGCGCCTGTTCCCGGAGTTCACGCCCGACGACATCCACCGGGCGCTCGAGGGCTACCGCCGCCTTCTGGTCGCGGGCGGCCATGCCCACCACGGGCCGGCCGAGGCGCCGCTGTTCGACGGCGCGCTCGAGATGCTGCGCGAGCTGCGCGGCGCCGGCTACCGCCTCGCGGTGGCCACCGGCAAGTCGCGCTCGAGCCTGGAGCGCTCGCTGGTGAAGCACCCCGAAGTGCGCGCGCTGATCTCGTCGAGCCGCTGCGCCGACGAGACCGCGGCCAAGCCCGATCCGCTGATGCTGACCGAGCTGCTCGAGCTCGAGGACCTCGCGCCCGGCGCGGCGCTGATGATCGGCGACACCGAGTTCGACATGCAGATGGCGCGTTTCGCGCGCGTGCCGGCCATCGGCGTGGCCTGTGGCGTGCACGAGCACGGCCGCCTGCGCGAGGCCGGCGCGCTCGAGATCCTCGATGGCGTCAGCCACCTCGGGTCCTGGCTCGGCGGACGCAGGGTGTAACGCGCCGCTCAGGGCAGCGGGTAACCCGCCTCGGCCAGCAGCCGGCGCACCGCGATCAGCGGCAGCCCGATCAGCGCGGTGGGGTCGCGGGTCTCGACCGCCTCGAACAGGCTGATGCCCAGTCCCTCGACCTTGAAGGTGCCGGCGCAGTCGTAGGCCGGCTCCAGGTCGAGGTAACGCTCCGCCTCCGCAGCCGTCAACGGCCGGAACCGCACGATGGTGGTGTCGAGAAGTTCGAGCGCGCGGTCGCCGGCGATCAGGGCGACCGCGGTGAAGAACACCACCGACTTGCCCGAGCAGGCCAGGAGCTGGGCCAGGCCCGCCTCGCGGTTGCCGGGCTGTTCGAGCACGCGGCCGTCGAACGAGGGGACCTGGTCGGAGCCCAGCACCCAGCGGCCGGCGTGGCGCGCGGCGACGTCCTGGGCCTTGGCGCGGGCCAGGCGCTGGGCCAGGTTCGCCGGCGTCTCGCCGGGGCGGGGCGTCTCATCGGTGCCTGGCGCCACGGCCTCGAACGGCACGGCCAGGCGCTTGAGCAACTCCGCGCGGTACTTCGAGGTCGACGCCAGGATCAGCGGACTTGCGGGTGAAATCGCCGGCTTCATCTTGATTTCTTTGACATTTAAGGATTGCAGACTCTATCATCCGCGCCCCATGAAACGGCGCGCAGAGGGCATTCCGCTGCGGGTTAAGGCCTCGCAGGCGGTTTCGCGCCACGAAGCTTTTTCCGGCAGCCTGCCGTTCGGCAAGCTGCCGCGCCTCGCGGCGACCCTGGCCGGCACCGACGGCAAGCTGCAGGTCGAACTGCAGGCCACGCGGGACGAGGAGGGGCAGGACTGGCTGCACGGCGAAATCCGCGGCCGGTTGCCGCTGACCTGCCAGCGCGGGCTCCACGCCTTCGACTGGGACTGCGACGTCGCCCTGTCGCTGGCCCTGGTGGCAAGCGAGTCCGAGGAGCGGGACCTGCTGAAGGACTCCGAGTCCTACCTGGTGGAGGACGACGAGCTGCCGCTGCGGGACCTGGTCGAGGACGAGGTGCTGCTGGCCCTGCCGATGATGCCCCGCTGCGACGACCCGGAATGCATCAACCGCCTGACCAGGCGGTGAAATTTGGCGGCTTTCTTGTAGAATACGCGCCCTTTTCGACCCCCACCCCCGGGCCACTAGTCCTGGGTGAGGTACCAGGAGTTTCCAATGGCTGTTTCAGATTCCAAGAAATCGCGTGCCTACCGCGGCCACCGCCGCGCGCACCAGAAGCTGTCGAAGCCGACGCTGTCGGTCGACCCGACGTCCGGCGAGACCCACCGCCGCCACCACGTCACCGCCGACGGCTACTACCGCGGCAAGAAGGTGATCGAGACGGCGGCGCCCGAGCCCGAGGCCGGCGCAGAGTAAGAAAAAGGGGACGCACCCCTTTTTCGCGTCCCCGATGCCGAGCTCGAGCATGCCTGCCGAAAAAGGTGTGCGCCCCCTCGAACAGGTCACCCTCGCTGTCGACGCCATGAGCGGCGACCACGGCCACGCCGTGGCCGTGAAGGCCGCCCAGCTGGTGCTGAAGGACCGCAGTGCGCCGAACCTGATCCTGGTCGGCGACGAGGCCACGCTCAAGCAGGCGCTGGCCGGGCATCACCTGGCCAGCGACGCGCGCGTGTCGGTGCAGCACGCCAGCGAAGTGGTCGAGATGGACGAGCTGCCGTCCAAGGCGCTGCGCAACAAGAAAGACTCGTCGATGCGCGTGGCGATCAACCTGGTCAAGGAAGGCCGCGCGCAGGCTGCGATCTCGGCCGGCAACACCGGCGCGCTGATGGGGACCGCGCGCTTCGTGCTGAAGATGCTGCCCGGCATCGACCGGCCGGCAATCATCACCGCGATTCCCTCGGTCGACGGCCACACCTACATGCTCGACCTCGGCGCCAACGCTGAGTGCACGGCCGAGCAGCTGTGCCAGTTCGCGGTGATGGGCTCGGCGCTGGTCACCGCGGTCAACGGCATCGACAAGCCGCGCATCGGCCTGCTGAACATCGGCGAGGAAGAGATCAAGGGCAACGAGGTCATCAAGCAGGCCGCCGCGCTGATCTCCGCCGCCGGCCTGAACTACGTCGGCTTCATCGAGGGCGACCACGTGTTCCTCGACCCGGTCGACGTAGTCGTGTGCGACGGCTTCACCGGCAACATCGCGCTGAAGACCGGTGAGGGCGTGGCCAAGCTGATCGGCAAGTTCCTCAAGGAAGAGTTCACCGCCAACTGGCTGCACCGGCTGGCGGCGGTGGCGGCGTACCCGGCGCTGAAGAACCTCGGCAAGCGCATCGACCCGCGCCTGCACAACGGCGCCACGCTGATCGGCCTCAACGGCGTCGTCATCAAGAGCCACGGCGGCACCGATGCGCTCGGATTCGCCAACGCCATCAAGGTGGGGCTCAAGGAAGTCCGCCAGAACCTGCCGGCGCGCATCAGCGCGCTGATGGAATCCATGCTGGCCGCCGCGCCCGCTGCCAAGGTCGCTGCCAACCAGTGAGCTTCAAAGGTGTCTGACACCTTTGCTGACACCTTTGCTATTTGTTACTTGAGGAGCGTGTTGAGGTCGAAGATCGGCAGCAGCACGGCGATCACGATCAGGAACACCATCCCGCCCATGAGCACCACCAGCGCCGGGCCGAGCGCCGCCATCACCGCGCCAGCCAGCGTCTCCACGTCGCGCTCCTGCTGCTCCGCCGCGCGGTCGAGCATCTCGTCGAGCCGCCCGGAGGCCTCGCCGCTGGCGATCAGGTGCAGCGTGATCGGCGGGAACAGGCCGCTTTCCGCGAGCGACTTGTTGACCGAGGCGCCTTCGCGCACGCGCAGCGTGGCCTGCTCGACCGCCTCGCGCATCGGCAGGCTGGTCACGACCTGCGCGCCGATGCGCATCGCGTCCAGGATCGGCACGCCCGAGCCGAACAGGATGCCGAGCGTGCGGGTGAAGCGGCCGGTGTTGGCGCTGCGCGTCAGCGGGCCGGCCAGCGGCAGCCCGAGCACGAAGCGGTGCACGCGGCGGCGGAACTCGTCGCTGCGCATGGCCTGCGCGAACGCGATCAGGCCGATGGCCAGCAGCACCAGCATGCCGAGGCCGTACTCGCGCAGGAACTCCGACAGCGCGATCAGGCCGCGCGTCAGCGCCGGCAGCTGCGCGTCGAGGTCGGCGAACACGGCGACGATCTTCGGCACGACGTAGGTCAGCAGCAGGCTGACGATGCCGATCGAGAACAGCACCAGGAAGATCGGGTAGATCGCTGCGACCAGCACCTTCTGCTGCAGCGCCTGGCGACGCTCGACGTACTCGGCCAGGCGCTCGAGCACGCGGTCGAGCTTGCCGGACGACTCGCCCGCCTCGACCGTGGCGCGGAACAGCGGCGGGAACACGCTCGGAAACTCGCCGAGGGCCTGCGCCAGCGTGCGGCCCTCGACCACGCCGCTGCGCACGCCGAGCGTGACGCGCTTGACGTTCTTCTGGTCCGACTGCTGCGCCACCGCCGCCAGCGCCTCGTCGAGCGGCAGGCCGGAGCGGGCGAGGGTGGCGAGCTGGCGCGTGAACAGCGTCAGGTCGGTGTGGCTCCAGCCGCCGCGGACGAACATCCCGCCGCGGCGGACCTCGCGGGCCTCGGCGACTTCCTCGACGGTCAGCGGGGTCAGGCCGCGGTCGCGCAGCATGCCGCGCACCTGCCGCGGCGTGTCGCCTTCGAGCAGGCCTTTCTCCTGGCGCCCGCGCGCGTCGAGCGCGGTGAATTCGTAGGCTGGCACGGTCAAAAGATCGTTTCACACAAAGACACAAAGGACACAAAGAAAGAGTTCTGCTTTCTCCTTCGTGCCCTTTGTGTCTTTGTGTGAAACATTATTCTTCTATCGTCACGCGCAGGACTTCGCGCAGCGTGGTCAGTCCCGCCAGCACCTTGTTGCGGCCGGACTGCAGGATGCCGGGGCTGCGCTCGCGCGCCGCGGCTTCGAGCCCCTGCTCGGACGCGCCGTCATGGATCATCGCCTCGAGCTTGCGGTCGACCTCGATGATTTCCTGGATGCTGCTGCGGCCCAGGAAGCCGGTGTGGCGGCACTGCGGACAGCCCACCGGCTTGTACAGCGTGAGTTTCTTCTTCGGGTCGACGCCGAGGTGCTCGCGCTCGGCGACGCTCGCCTCGTACGGCTGCTTGCAATGGCGGCACAGCTGGCGCACCAGGCGCTGCGCGGAAAGCCCGACCAGCGAGGACGACAGCTGGTACGGCTCGACGCCCATGTCGCGCAGGCGCGTGACCGCGCCGACCGCGGTGTTGGTGTGCAGCGTCGACAGGACGAGGTGCCCGGTCTGCGAGGCCTGCACCGCGATCTGCGCGGTCTCGAGGTCGCGGATCTCGCCGACCATGACCACGTCCGGGTCCTGGCGCAGGATCGCGCGCAGGCCGCGCGCGAAGGTCATCTCGACCTTGGTGTTGACCTGGGTCTGGCCGATGCCGTCGATGTAGTACTCGATCGGGTCCTCGACCGTCATGATGTTGCGCGAGTGGTCGTTCAGCACGGCCAGCGCCGAGTACAGCGTCGTGGTCTTGCCGGAGCCGGTGGGCCCGGTCACCAGCAGCACGCCGTAGGGCTTGTGGATGATGCGCTTGAGCATCTCGATCTGCGCCGCGTCGAGCCCCAGGTGCTCGAGGTCGAGCCGCTCGGCCTGCTTGTCGCGGATGCGCAGGACCACGCGCTCGGCGCTGGCGCCGGTCGGGATGGTGGAGACGCGCACGTCCACCTTGCGGCCGCCGAAGGCGCGCGTGATGCGCCCGTCCTGCGGCAGGCGCTTCTCGGCGATGTCGAGCTTGGCCATGACCTTGATGCGCGAGACGATGCGCGGCGCCAGCAGCTTGGGCGGGCTCAT
>JBQTJQ010000177.1:0-1956 GCA_052386975.1 Gammaproteobacteria bacterium
GACGAAGGCGAAGCCGGCGAAGAAGAACATCAGGAAGGCGTCGGTCGACAGGCCGGTGCCGCCGATCGCGCCGAGCACCGACTCGTTGCGCACCGTGGCGTTGGCCAGCAGCACCCACAGGTTGCCGGCGGTCACCGCGAGATACCACAGGCTCATGAGGGTGCCCTTCATCGCCTGCGGCGCCTGGCTGTAGACGAACTCCAGGCCGGTGGCCGAGACCAGCACCTCGCCGAAAGTCAGCAGCGCGTACGGCAGGATCTGCCAGGCGATCGAGACCGGGTCGCCGGCGTCGATCACCAGCTGGAACGCGCCGGCCGCGACCCACGACAGGCCGGCCGCGGCCATGCCGGTGGTCATGCGCCGCAGGCCGGTCATCTCGTAGCCGCGCCGGCGCAGCGCCGGGTACAGCACGAGGTTGTTGAACGGGATCAGCAGCATCACCAGCGCCGGATTCAGCGCCTGCATCTGCGCCGGGTGGAACCACTCGGGCCGCGTCATGTAGCCGGCCTGCAGCACCCAGGTCGAGGCCTTCTGGTCGAACAGCGACCAGAACGGCGTGACCAGCGCGAAGATCAGCAGCAGCCGCAGCACCGCGCGCACGCCTTCGATGGCCTCGTCCGAGTGGACGCTGCGCGCGCGCTCGAGCTGCAACCAGGCGCCGCCGCCGCCGAAGCCGATCAGCAGCACGAGCGCGAGGCAGAAGCTGATGACGACGCCGAGCTTCGGCGTGAGCGCCAGCACCACCGCGGCGACCAGCGCGCCGACCGCGGCCAGCAGCAGGCCGTTGCGGCCCTGGCCGGGCGCGTGCGCGAACAGCGCGGTGCGGCACACGCGCAGCACCGAGTCCTGCGACGGCGGCGCCGGCGGGATCATCACGTAATGCTTGCGGCCGAGCCAGAACACCAGCGTGGCCACGCCCATCAGCACGCCCGGCACGCCGAACGCGACCTTCGGCCCGAAGTCGCGCAGGAAGATCGGCATCAGCAAGGATGCGAAGAACGAGCCGAAGTTGATGATCCAGTAAAAAGCATCAAACACCAGCTTGGCGAGGTGCTTGGTCGACTTGTCGAACTGGTCGCCGACGAACGAGGCGACCAGTGGCTTGATGCCGCCGGAGGCGAAGGCGATCAGCGCGAGGCCGGCGTAGAAGCCCGTGCGGTTCTGGTCGAACACGGCCAGGAAGCCCTGGCCGACGCAATACAGCAGGCTGAACCAGAGGATGGTGTTGTACTTGCCCCAGAAGCGGTCGGCGAGCCAGCCGCCGAGCAGCGGGAACAGGTAGACGCCGATCACGAAGGTGTGGAACACGTCCTTCGCCGCGCCAGCGCGCTCGGCTTCGGGCAGGTACATGAGCAGCGAGGTGACGAGGAACGGCGTCAGGATGTTGCGCATCCCGTAGAACGAGAAGCGCTCGGCGCCCTCGTTGCCGATGATGTAGGGCACTTGCGGGGGCAGCCGCTGGCGCGAGGCGTCGGTGGCCATCAGGTCGGACATCTTGAGGAAAGCGTGAGCATACCCGTACATTGACGCGCCATGGGTCACGACTTCGCCATCCCCGAGCACGAGATCGAGCTCACCGCCGTGCGCTCGCAGGGCGCCGGCGGCCAGAACGTCAACAAGGTGTCGAGCGCGATCCACCTGCGCTTCGACATCCGGGCGTCGTCGCTGCCGGACGACGTCAAGGACCGCCTGCTGGCGATGCGCGACTCGCGCATCACCGACGAAGGAGTGGTGGTGATCAAGGCCCAGCAGCACCGCAGCCAGGACCAGAACCGCTACGATGCGATCGAGCGGCTGCAGGCGCTGGTGCGGGCGGCCGCGGCGCGGCCCAAGCTGCGGCGCGCCACGCGGCCGACGCGCGGGTCGAAGCAGCGCCGGCTCGAATCGAAGAAACGTCGCAGCGAAATCAAGGTCTTGCGCGGGAAAATCACCGAGTAGGAGCGCCTTCAGGCGCGA
>JBQTJQ010000178.1:0-2179 GCA_052386975.1 Gammaproteobacteria bacterium
GATGCCCATCGCGTCGAGGAAGCGCAGCGACGACAGGATCTCGGGATCGTCGAGCACGGCCTTGAGGAAGGCGCGCTCGAAGAACACGTTGATCGACCACGGCTTGAAGTACCAGGCGTTGACGAACAGCACGCCGGCAACCACGACGATGGCGGTCAGCAGCCCGCCCACAGCCTTGAGCACGGTTTTCATCTCATATCCCCCATAGAAGAAAAATGGGGACAGAACTATTTATGCCGAAAAATAGTTCTGTCCCCTTTATGTGCCTACCAGCCGCAGCTCTGCCCCTCGTTCTGCTCCTTCAGGTAGCCGAGCAGCGGGGTGAAGTACTCGATCATTGCCGACGCATCCATCTGGCGCGTGCCGGTCAGCTTCTCCAGCGTCTCGGGCCACGGCTTGCTGGCGCCCTGCTGCAGCATGGCCATGTAGCGCTTGCCGGCCTCGGCGTTGCCGTAGAAGCTGCACTCGTGCAGCGGGCCCTGGTAGCCGGAGGCGTCGCACAGCGCCTTGTAGAACTGGAACTGCAGCACGAACGACAGGAAGTAGCGGGTATAGGGCACGTTCGCCGGCACGTGGTACTTGGCGCCCGGGTCGAAGTCGTCCTCGCTGCGCGCCAGCGGCGGGCTGAGGCCCTGGTACTGCTCGCGCAGCTGCCACCAGGCGGCGTTGTAGTCCTGCGGCTTGATCTCGCCGGCGAACACCTTCCAGCGCCACTGGTCCACCAGCTTGGCCCACGGCAGGAACGCGATCTTGTCGAGCGCCCACTTCATCTGCGAGTTGATCGTCGCCTTCGGGTTGGCCTTCGGCGCCGGCACCAGGCCGATCTTGTGCAGGTGGTCCGGCGTCAGCGACAGGGCGATGGTGTCGCCGATGGCCTCGTGGAAGCCGTCGTGCGCGGCGCCCTGGAAGATCGGCGGCAGCGGGTTGCCCAGCAGCTGGTAGTAGTTGTGGCCGAGCTCGTGGTGCAGCGTGGACAGCTGCTCCTCGTCCGGCTCGACGCACTGCTTGATGCGCACGTCGCCCTTCAAGTTCATGTCCCAGGCGCTGGCGTGGCAGACGACGTCGCGGTCGCGCGGCTGCACGAACAGCGACTTCTGCCAGAACGAGTCGGGCAACTTGGGGAAGCCGAGCGAGACGTAGAAATCCTCGGCGACCCGCGTCATCGCCTTGGCCTGGGCCAGGTCGGCCTCGTAGTCGAGCGCGGCGCGGGCCTTGCGCAGCTGCTCGGCGGTCTCGCCCGCGGGCCGCGGCGCGGTGTTGAACTTCTTCAGCTGGTCGGCGTAGGCCTTGTCGCGCTGCTTCACCAGCGCGCCGGTGACGTCGAGGCTGCTGCCGGTGTTTGCGTACGGCTCCATCAGCGGGTAGAGGTTGCTCCACTGCTGCGCCCACATGTTGCCGAGCAGGTGCGCCGGGATCTTGCCGTTCTTCGGCACCAGGGCGTCGCCGTACTTCTGGTTGAGGCGCGTGCGCACGTTGCAGTGCAGCGCCTGGTACAGCGGCTTGACCTGGCCCCACAGCCGCTCGGTCTCGGCCGTGAACTCGGCCGGCGCCATGTCGTAGCCGCCGCGCCAGACTTCGCCGGCGTCGGCGAAGCCCATCTCGGCCGCGCCCTCGTTGAGCAGCACGACCATGCGAGCGTACTCGTCGCGGATCGGCTTCGAGGTGGCATGCCAGCCGGCCCAGGCCGCGGCGATGTCGCCGGCCGGGGTCTTGCCGTCGGTGTTGGCGATGATGCGCTCGATGGCCTGGATGGACAGGCAGTTGTCCTTGCCGGACGCGTCCTTGCGGCACCACTTGCCGCTGCCGTAGTTGGCTTCCATGTCCGACAGGAGCTTGGCCAACTCGGCCTGCTTGGCCGGATCGGACGGCGGCGGCGCGCTGACGTTCTGCAACAACAACAATGCGCGTGCGGTCTCGGGCCGGAGGCCCGTCACGCCCTTGAAGCGCTTGGCTTCCTGGACCCACTTGGCGCTGAGCGCAAGGGACTCCTCGCCGTACTTCGCCGCGATCATCTGCGAGTCGGAGGTGATGAAGTTGGCCTGCAGCCAGGCCGCCGAGGCGAAGTACGGCGCCTTCTTGCGCGTCGTTTCGTTGACGTCGGCGATGAAGGCGTCGGCTTCGGCAGCGGTCGGCGCCGCGCGCACCTTCTCCTTGCCGCAGGCGGCGAGCGCCAGCCCGA
>JBQTJQ010000179.1:0-21151 GCA_052386975.1 Gammaproteobacteria bacterium
ATCGTCTCGAGCGCGTTCTGGCCGTAGCGCAGCACCACGATGCCGCCGACCACTTCGCCTTCGCCGTTGAGCTCGGCGATGCCGCGGCGCAGCTCGGGGCCGACCTGCACCCAGGCCACGTCGCGCAGCAGGACCGGCGTGCCGCCCTCGCCGAGGCCGACCGGGATCGCCTTGAAGTCCTCGAGCGAGCGCAGGTAGCCGTGCGCGCGCACCACGTACTCGGCCTCGGCCAGCTCGATGGCCGAGCCGCCGACCTCGGCATTGGCCTGCTGGATCGCCTCGACCACCGTTTCCATCGGCAGCCGAAAGGCGCGCAACCGGTCGGGGTTCAGCACCACCTGGTACTGGCGCGTGAAGCCGCCGATCGTGGCCACCTCGGCCACGTTCGGCACGCGCTTGAGCTCGTACTTCAGGAACCAGTCCTGGATCGCGCGCAGCTCGCTGATGTCGCGCTTGCCGCTGCGGTCCACCAGCGCGTACTCGTAGATCCAGCCGACGCCGGTGGCGTCGGGGCCGAGCGAGGTCTGCGCGTTCTTCGGCAGACGCCCCTGCACCTGCGACAGGTACTCGAGCACGCGCGAGCGCGCCCAGTACAGGTCGGTGCCGTCCTCGAACAGCACGTAGACGAACGAGTCGCCGAACATCGAGTAGCCGCGCACGGCTTTCGCGTACGGCACCGACAGCATCGTCGTGGTGAGCGGGTAGGTGACCTGGTTCTCGACCACCTGCGGCGCCTGGCCGGGGTACGTGGTGCGGATGATGACCTGCACGTCCGACAGGTCCGGCAGGGCGTCGAGCGGCGTCGTCAGCGTCGCGTACGCGCCCCAGCCGGTGGCGATGACGGTCGCCATCAGCACCAGGAAGCGGTTGCCGACCGACCAGTGGATCAGCCGCGCGATCACGGCGCGTGCCCCGAGTGGTCGGCCTTGGGCGCCTCGCCTTCGAGGCGCCGGTAGGCGCCGCGCAGGCTGGCCTCGGAGTCGAGCAGGAACTGGCCCGAAGTCACCACCTGCTGGCCTTCCTCGAGGCCGGACAGCACGACGATGGTGCCCTCGTGCTCCGCGCCGAGCGTGATCTCGGCCGGGCGGAAGCGGCCTTCGCCCTCGGCCACCATCACCACCGTGCGCCTGCCGGTGCGAATTACGGCCTCGGCCGGCACCAGCAGCGCATCCTGCTTGGTGCCGGCGAGCAGGCCGACGTTGGCGTACATGCCGGGCTTGAGCGCGCCGTCGCGGTTGGCGAACACGATCCGCGCGCGCGCGGTGCGCGTCGCAATGTCGATGCCGGGATAGACGTAGTCCACCTGGCCCTCGAACGCGCGGCCCGGCAGCGCCGCCAGCACCGCCTCGGCGCGGCCGCGCGGCTTGACCCACGAAGCCAGCGCCTCGGGCACCTCGATGGTGATCCACACGCGCGACAGGTCGGCGATGCGCGCGATCGGCATGCCGGGCATGACCTTCTGGCCCTCGCGCGCGTTGAGCTCGGTGACCACGCCGCTGCTCGGCGCGAGCACGCGCACGCGGCGCTCGGCGCGGCCGGCCGCCTGCACCGCCTCGACCTGCTCCTCGCTCATGCCCAGCAGCAGCAGGCGCTGGCGGCTGGCGTCGACCAGGCCGGCGTCGCCGCTGCGCACGGCGAGCAGCAGCTCTTCCTGCGCCGAATACAGCTCCGGCGAGTACACGCCGGCGATGGCCTGGCCCTTGCGCACCGGGTCGCCGACCGCGCGCACGTTGAGCTGCTCGACCCAGCCTTCGGCGCGCGACTCGGCGGCGAAGATCAGGCGCTCGTCCACCTCGACCGCGCCGGTGGCGTCGAAGCCGTGCGCCAGCGCGCCGCGCGTGACCGCGGCGGTGCGCACGCCGAGGTTCTGCGCCATGCGCGGGTCGATCTGCACGAGTGTTTCGCCGGCCGACGGCGCTGCGGGCGCGTCGCTCTTCTCGATCAGCGCCATGCCGCAGATCGGGCAGCTGCCGGGCGCGTCCTTGCGCACCTCGGGATGCATGGCGCAGGTCCAGTACGTCTGGCCCTGCGCGTCTTCGCGCTGCTCGAGCTCGTGCTGGTGCGGCGCGCGCGACGCAGCGAGCCACCAGCCGCCGGTGGCGAAAGCCGCGACCAGCGCGGTGACGATGAGGAGGCGGTTGCGGGTCATGGCTGTTCTCCAGGGGAAGCGGCGAAGTACTGCAGTTGCGCCTCGTGGCGCGCGGCGTCGAGCTCGAGGTCCAGGCGCTGCATGCGGATCTCGAGCAGGCTGCGTCGCGCCTCGATCACCGCCAGCAGCAGGCCGCGGCCGGCGCCGTAGGCGGCCAGCGCGGCGTCGAACCGCTGCTGCGCGCCGGGAAGGATGGCGTCGTCGTAGCGCGCGAAGCGCTGCTGCAGGCGGGTCCAGTCGGCCACGTTCAGCGCGATCTCGGCGCGGTGCTGCCGCAGCCAGTCCTGGCGCAGGCTCTCAACGCGCGCCAGCTCGGCGCTGCGGCTCGCGACCTGGCGGTCCTGGCGGTTGCGCCGGAACACCGGCAAGCCGACTTCGAGCTCGATCGTGGCCATGTCGTGCAGGTCGGGCCGCCAGCCGTACGCCACCTCGACGCTCCAGTCCGGGGCGTAGCCGGCGCGCGCGATCTCGACCTCGGCCTGCGCCACGCCGACCGCCGCCGCTTGCGCGGCGAGGTGCGGATGGCGCTCGAGGCCATCCAGCAGCGTCGGGGCGTCGGGCATCGGCGCCGCCGGGCGCTCGGGCACGACCGGGCGCTCGGCGTCGTCACCGATCCAGCGCCGCAGCGTGTTGCGCGCGTGCCACTCGTCCTGGCTCATGCCCTCGAGCTGGTCGGTGAGCAGTTCGGCCGAGACCCGCGCGGCGAGCACGTCGGCCTGGCCGGCGCGGCCGGCGCGGTAGGCGATGTCGGTGGCCTCGCGCTGGCGCCCGGCTTCGGCGATCGCCTCGCGCAGCAAGGCCTGCGCGCGTACCGCTTTCCACACTTCGAGCCACGCCAGCGAGGCTGCGCGCCGCACCATGCGGGTCTGTTCGTCGAGCTCGGCCGCCATCTGCCCGGTCAAGGCCTCGCCGCGCCGGCCCAGCCAGTCACGCTCGGCGCCGCCGGGAAAGTCCTGGCGGATGCCGAGCATCGTCTGGGTGTCGCCTTCGCCGGCGAGCGTGTAGCGCTCGGGGCCTTCGATCAGCAGGTCGCTGACGCCGCCGACCAGCACCGGGTCGGGCAGGCGCGCGGCGGCCACCGCGGACTCGCGCGCGGCGGTCACCGCATGGCGCTGCGCGTCGAGCAGCGGCTGGTTCGCCACCGCGAGGTCGGCTGCAGCCGCCTGCGTCAGCGGCGCGTCGGCCTGGGCCGATACCGCGCCGCAGGCCGCGAGGGCCAATGTGCCAAGGAGCCGCGCGGGCGCGCGGCGCAGGAGGAAAACATTCATCGATCATCTCCACGTCCAGAACGCCGGCGGGCAAGTGCCGCCGGAGATTCACATCAGGCGTGGAAGGCGATCGGAGGTCGGAGGGTGTGGGAAGGCACGGCGGTCTGCGCGGACCAGCCGCGAGTGGCGATGGCCACGTGCAGCGGCAAGGCGGCCGACGTCGACACGGACGGCGCGCCGGCCACCGAGCCGGTGGCGCAGCCCATCATGCCGCCGCAGTCGCCGTCGCAGCAGTCGCAGGGAGAAACGCTCGCAGGCTCGTCGCCGTGGCACGGCATTTCCATCGCCGGGTCCGCCGCGGACGCGGCGTCGGCCACCGCCACCGGTGCGGCGGCAATGGCGAGGCCCTGGACCCAGAGCGTCAGTCCCAGGACAGCGGCCATGAAAGGGCGGAGCTTTTCCATGCGGGCGAGAACTATAGCAGCGCGCAAAGTGCGCCGCGATCAGACCATGCGCCGCGCCCGGTGGCGATGCACTGATGTGGGTCAATCGCCCGTCCGTCGGTGCGTCTATGCTGACCCGATGAGTCCCGAGCAACCCAAAGCGCCCGGCGAGCACAAGTGCGGCGAGGGCCGTTGCGGCGCCGCCATGAAGCACGCGCCGGTGCCGCCGCCCGCCGCGCCGCCCGCGGCGAGAACCGGCGTGAAGTACACCTGCCCGATGCACCCCCAAGTGATCCGCGACGCGCCCGGCAGCTGCCCGATCTGCGGCATGGCGCTGGAGCCGGTGACGCCGTCGGCGGACGAGGGCGAGAACGCCGAGCTCAGGGACATGACGCGGCGTTTCCGGATCAGCGCCGCGCTGACCGTGCCGCTGCTGTGGGCGCTGGTCGGCGAGGCTGCGCCCGCGCTCGACCCGATGCGCATCCTCGGCCACACCGTGGCCGCGTGGGCCGAGTTGCTGCTCGCCACGCCGGTCGTGCTGTGGGGAGGCTGGCCGTTTTTCGCGCGCGGCTGGCAATCGCTGGTCACGCGCAAGCTCAACATGTTCACGCTGATCGCGCTGGGCACCGGCGCCGCGTGGGGCTTCTCGGTGCTGGCCGCGCTCGCGCCCGGCGCGCTGCCGCCGTCGTTCCGCCTCGCGAGCGGCGCGCCGCCGCTGTACTTCGAGGCGGCCGCGGTCATCACCACGCTGGTGCTGTTGGGCCAGGTGCTCGAGCTGCGTGCGCGCTCGCAGACTTCCAGCGCGATCCGCGCGCTGCTGAAGCTCGCGCCGCGCATCGCCCATCGCGTGCAGGGCGAGGTCGAATCCGACGTCGCCATCGAGTCCGTGCGGAAGGGCGACCGCCTGCGCGTGCGCCCGGGCGAGAAGATTCCCGTCGACGGCCGCGTGGTCGGCGGCGGCAGCCACGTGGACGAATCCATGCTGACCGGCGAGCCCGACCGCGTGCGCAAGGCCAGCGGCGACCGCGTTTCCGCAGGCACCGTCAACGGCACCGGCACGCTGCTGATGGAAGCCGAGCACGTCGGCGCCGAGACCTTGCTGTCGCAGATCGTTCACCTGGTGGCGCAAGCCCAACGTTCCAGGGCGCCCATCCAGCGCCTGGCCGACGTCGTCGCGGCCTGGTTCGTGCCAGCGGTGGTGCTGACCGCCGTCGCCGCCGCGATCGCGTGGGCCGCGTTCGGGCCGCCGCCGGCGATGGCGCACGCGCTGCTGGTCGCGGTGTCGGTGCTGATCATCGCCTGCCCGTGCGCGCTCGGGCTGGCCACGCCGATGTCGATCATGGTCGGCGTCGGCCGCGGCGCCGGCGAGGGCGTGCTGATCCGCGACGCCGCCGCGCTCGAGACGTTGGAGCGCATCGACACGCTGGTGGTCGACAAGACCGGGACGCTGACCGAAGGCCACCCGACGCTGGTCGACGTGATCGAAGCCGAGGGCTGGAGCGAGACCGAGATCCTGCGCCGCGCCTGCGCGATCGAGGCGCCGAGCGAGCATCCGCTGGCGCGCGCCATCGTCTACATGGGCCGGCAGAAAGAGCTGGCCGTTCCGGCCGTCACCGGCTTCGGCTCGGACCCCGGCCTCGGCGCCTGGGGCCAGGTCGACGGGCACACCGTCAGGGTCGGCAACCTGCAGATGCTGCACGCGCACCAGCTTGATCCCGGCGACTTCTACCACCGCGCCGACGCGGCGCGCGCGCGGCGCGACCGCGGTCGACGTCGCGGTCGACCGGCGCGTGGTCGGGCTGATCGTGATCGAGGACGCCATCAAGCCGAGCACGCCCGAGGCGATCGCGGCGCTGAAGGCCGCCGGCATCCGCGTGATCATCCTGACCGGCGACGACGCGCACACCGCGCGATCGGTCGCGCGCGCTCTCGGCCTCGACGACGTGCGCGCCGACGTGCAGCCGGCCGACAAGGCCGCCATCGTCAAGCGGCTGCAGGGCGAGGGCCGCGTCGTCGCCATGGCCGGCGACGGCGTCAACGACGCGCCGGCGCTGGCGCAGGCCGACGTCGGCATCGCCATGGGCACCGGCACCGACGTCGCCATGGAGTCGGCCGGCGTGACCCTGGTCAAGGGCGACCTGCGCGGGATCGCCAGGGCCGTGCGGCTGTCGCGGGCCACGATGCGCAACATCCGCCAGAACCTGTTCTTCGCCTTTGCCTACAACGCGCTCGGCGTGCCGGTCGCAGCCGGCGTGCTGTACCCGTTCTTTGGCGTGCTGCTGTCGCCGGTGATCGCCAGCGCGGCGATGAGCTTCTCGTCGGTGTCGGTCGTCTTCAACGCGCTGCGCCTGCGCCGCGCAGCGCTGTAGGAAAAGGGGTCAGACCCCTTTTATCTGCCCTTCGGAGCGAACTCGCGGCACCAGCCGCCGGACGGCACGCGCCAGCCGGCGAACACCGAGCAGGGGGCGGACTCGGCGGAGCCGCGGCCGTCGAAGAAGTAGCAACCGGCGCAGCGGCTGTTCGACAGGGCCAGCAGGGCCAGCGCGCCCGCGGCCGCCTTCACGAGCGTGCGTCGCGAAAGCCCGTGAGCGGCAGGTGCGTGTCTCATGGCAAAAACCGCGGGGGCCCGAGGGTCGGCCCCCGCGCGTCCGGCTAGTTGACCTTGATGGCCTTCGTTGCCGGCTTCTTGATGTCGGTCTTCGGCAGGTGCACGAACAGGATGCCGTCCTTGTAGTCGGCGGCGATCTTCTCGGTCAGCACGTCCTCCGGGACCACGAAGCTCCGCGTGAAGGCGCCGAAGGCGCTCTCGATGCGGTGGGTCTTCTCGTCCTTGTCTTCCTTGTCGAACCTGCGCTCGCCGGACAGGGTCAGCACGCCGTTCATGAACTCGACCTTGACTTCGTCCTTCTTCACGCCCGGCAGCTGGGCCTTGACCAGGTACTCCTTGTCCCTCTCGCTGATGTCCACCGCCGGCGTGAAGTCGGCCAGCGGGCCCGCGGCCTCGCGCGGGAAGCGGAAGGTCCTCAGCACCTCGTCCATTTCACGGAACGGATTCCATTGGGTCAGTTGCATCGCGGTCCTCCTCTTGTCGATGTCGAGCCTCTCGGCCCTGATGCGGCAAGCATGGGCGGGCATCCGGCGTCCGGCATTGACGCAGGTCAACGCAACGCATCGGGGCGCGCTTGATGCAGGTCAATGCGTGCAGCGGCTGCTCCCCGTGCAATGCCGGCGAAGCCCGCCCCGAGGAGTCCCCGCGTGAACGATGAAGCCCTGGTCCTGCCCATCGGCCGCGCCACCGCGCCGGTCGCCGCCGAGCCGGCGCTGCCGGATTACCTCGTGCGCCACTACGCCTGGGCCTACCTGTGGCCCGCCGCGGTCTGGTTCTTCGACCACCAGCCGATCATCGACGCGATCCTGTTCGGCAATTACCGCCGCATCATGGACGCGACGCTGTGCCTGATGCGGCCCGCGGAGGCCGGCCGCACCCTGCAGATCACCGGCGTCTACGGCGAGTTGACCCCGACACTGGCGCGACACATCGCCGACCTGCACGTCATCGACGTCGCGCCGGTGCAGCTCGAGGCGGCGCAGCGCAAGCTCGCGGCCGTCGGCCGCAGCGCGCACCTGGCGCGCATGGACGCCGAATCGCTGCGTTACGCCGATGCCAGCTTCGACACGGCGCTGATGTTCCTGCTGCTGCACGAGCTGCCGCCCGAGGCGCGCCGCCGCAGCCTGGCCGAGGCCGTGCGCGTGCTGCGGCCGGGCGGGCACCTGGTGATCGCCGAGTACGGCGAGAAGCGCCGTCACTTCTTCCATCGCTTCGCGCCGATGCGCTGGATCCTGGAACGGGCCGAGCCCTTCCTCGGCGGGTTCTGGCGCGAATCGCTGGTCGAGGTGCTGCGCGGGTGCGCCGCCGCGGTTGGGCGGCGCGTCGAGCTCGACGAGCAGGTTGACATCTTCGGCGGCTTCTACCGGGTGGCGCGCTTCCGGGTCGAGTAGGCGGGCGCGCTCACTCCATCGCCGGCGCGGCCTCGATCTGCGGCTCCTTGTGGGCGATGCCCTGGTGACAGTCGATGCAGGTCTTGTCCTTCTTCTCGAGCGCCGCCTTGTGCTTCTTCTGCGCGCTCTTGTCCTGCACCGCGAGGTCCATGTGGTCCATGGCGTGGCAGTTGCGGCACTCGCGCGAGTCGGTGGCGCGCATCGAGGCCCAGACGCTTTCGGCCATCTCCTTGCGGTGCTCCTCGAACTTGGCCGGCGTGTCGATCTTGCCGAGGAAGTGGTGCGGCAGCTCGTTGAAGGTCGCACCGACCTTGCGTAGCAGCTTGGGGCCCCAGGATTTCGGAACGTGGCAGTCGGGGCAAGTCGCCCGCACGCCGGTGCGGTTGCTGTAGTGGCTCGTATTCTGGTACTCGACGTAGACGTTGTCGCGCATCTCGTGGCACGAGATGCAGAAGGTTTCGGTGCTGGACATCTCCACCGCCGAAACGAACGCGGTTAACAGCACCGCGCCAGCGACGAGGGCGAGCACCGCGCCGAACGGAATGCCCAGCAGCCAGGGATTGCGCGGGGGGCGCCACAGCGCCGCCCAGAGGCGGGAACCGGGCTCGGGCGCGTCCGCGCTCATGGCTTGCTCCACGGCGCCAGCTTGCGCTCAGGCGGCCTCGGACTGGGGCACCATCCCCCGTGGCGCCGGCGCATCAGGCGCGCCACAGCGACGACGCCACCCAGTACACGATCAGCAGGCTCATCAAGCCGAGAACGCTGATCACCGCGACCGTCACTGCGGCTGCGGCGAACCGGCTGACGCGCCCCAGCGCGTCCAGAACGTCCTGGCTGTAATAGATGTTTTCGATCGAGTGCTGCAGGAAGTGCGCCGTTTCCTCCAGTGTCGCGCGGTCCTCCTCGGTGAACTCGCTTCCGCCTGTTTTGTTGAGCAGCTCGACGGCGCCGGAGGTCCGCTGGCCGTCGAGCGTCCTGATCGGGACGCACAGGATGCTGCGGGTCACGAAACCGGTCACGGAATCAGCCGTCTTGTGCGCTCCGGGCCGGGTTTCAAGCCCATGCAGGATGACCGGCTTGCCGGAGGTGACCACCCGTCCCACCACCGAGTCGCCCCCCATCTCGACTTCGATCCCGCGCTCGGCGACATCGGTGCCGCACTTGAGCCATAGTTTCCCGGTCGAGGGGTCGACGATGAATATGCCGCAGCGCTCGGCGCCGAGCATGCGCGTCATGACCTTGACGTAGAAATTCAGCAGCGGCGACCGGCCGCCACCGCTCCAGTCCGCATCGATGCGCTTGCGGCGCTTGCGCAGTTCGTCGATTTCCGAGCGCGTGTTTCGAGACATTGGGCCTCCCGGGATCAGCGGTCCGCTCCGCGACGGACGCTCATCGCAAGTTGGATGGCATCACTTGAAGCTCGCGTAGTAGTGCAGCAGCGCCTCCAGCTCCTCCGGCTTGAGCGGCTCGAACTTGGGTTTCATCTTCTCGGGCATCGGCCGCGCACCACTACGGAACTCCTCGAACGACGCCCGCAGGTACGGCGTCCACTGGCCGGCCAGGATGCCGGCATCGTCGTCGGCCAGCGTGCCGCCCTCGGAATGGCACTTTTCGCAGGCCAGGTCGTGCCGCTGCTTGCCGCGCGCGGCCTTGGCCGCGTCGAACGGCTGCTTCGCCTTCACGAACGGCTCGCCGGCAAGGTCCTTGGCGACCGCGGCGACGTCGGCGTCGTTCAGCTTTGCGGTGATCGAGCACATGGTCGTCTTCGGCCGCTTCTTGTCGCCGGCGCGATACGCGGTCTCGGGACAGGGCCGCTTCTTGTCCTTGTAGGCCGCCAGCGTGTCGAGCAGGTATTGCTCGGAGAGACCGCCAATGCTGGGCACGTCCGACTCGGTGCTCGCGCCATCCTTGCCGTGGCAGTCGGCGCAGGCCTCGTCGGGCGCCGCGGCGGTCGAGGGGAGCGCGAACGCGAGCGCGAGCAGCGCAGCGGGAATCAGGGTGGCCGTTGTGTCCGCCATGCGGAGCCTCCTGTTGTTGCGCTCAAGGATATGTACGGCCGGCCTCGGCGGAATTGACCCAGGTCAATGACCCACGTGGGAGGCACCTCCATGCTTGGGCGTACAAGCCGAAAGACGCGAGGCGCCAGATGACATTCGTCGCGCCGGGATCGAGCCGCAGATGGGCGTGGGCCGCCGCCTGTTGCCTGCTGCTTTCCGCATGCGCCGAGGACGGCAGCGACGGCGATGATGGCGCCGCCGGCCCGCCGGGTCCGCCGGGCGTCGGCGTGACGCTCGAGGCCGACAGCCTCGCGTTCACGGTCGACGGCATCACCATCACCAGCCCGCCGGTGGTCGAGTTCACGCTGACCAACCAGGGCGGCGTGCGCTTCGCCGGGCTGGCCCAGGGGCAGATCCGTTTCACGCTCGCCAAGCTGGTGCCCGCCGCCGGCGGCAACCCGGCGTACTGGCAGAACTACATCAACCGGACCGAGACCAAGGGTGCCGGGGCCTGGGGCGCCGGCGGCACCGCGATCCAGGGAAACAGCGAGAGCAACGGCACGCTGGTGAACCACCTGGACGGCACCTACACCTACACGTTCGCCACCGACGTCACGGCCGTGACCAGCCCCATCGCGGTCAGCTGGCAGCCGGCGCTGACGCACCGCCTCGGCGTGCAGATCAGCGGCGGCGCGAACCCGGTGCCGGTGACCAACGCGACGTATGACTGGCGGCCGTCCGATGGCGCCACCAGCGGCATCGAGCGGCTCGACGTGGTGCAGACGGCCTCGTGCAACGAGTGCCACAGCAAGCTGGCGCTGCACAGCGGCGGGCGGGTCGAGACGAAGTATTGCGTGACCTGCCACAACCCGGGCTCGGTCGACGCCAACAGCGGCAACGTCGTGGACTTCAAGGTCATGATCCACAAGATCCACCGCGGCGAGTTCCTGCCGAGCGTCGAGGCCGGCGGCGAGTACGCGATCTGGGGCTTCGGCGACGCCAAGCACGACTACTCGCACGTGGCGCTGCCGCAGGACATCCGCAACTGCACCAAGTGCCACGACGAGGCCGACGCGGCCACGCCGCAGGCTGGCCTGTGGAGCACGCAGTACAGCGTCGAGGCCTGCGGCTCCTGCCACGACGACGTCGACTTCACGACCGGCGCGGGCCACACCAGCGGCGAGATCGTGGCGCAGAACGGCGAGTGCACCATCTGCCACGGCGCCGGCTTCGCCGCCAGCGCGGTCGAGGCGCACCTGATCCCGGACAAGGTCGCCGCCGTGAACTACGCGCTCAACCTCATCAGCGTCGCCAACACCGCGCCCGGCCAGTTCCCGGTGATCACCTACGAGGTGACCAACCCGACCGCCGGCAATTCGCGCTACAACGTCATGAGCGGCACCGACCCGGCGTGGACCAACGGCTCGGTGTCGATCCTGCTCGGCTGGAACACCGGCGACCACACCAACCTCGGCAACGGCAGCGCCACCACGCCGGCCAGCGCGATCTCGCTGAACGGCCGCGCCGCCAGCAGCGGCAACAATGCCGCCCCGACCGCCAACCCCGACGGCACTTTCACCGTGACCTCGCTGCGGGCGGTGCCCGCCTCGCTGACCGGCAGCGGCGTCGCCGGCATGACCACGCGCGTCGGCGCCGACCACGACGGCGACGGCAGCTTCACCGACCGCGTGCCGGTCAAGAGCGTGGTCAAGTACTTCGCCATCACCGACGCGGCGCCGGTGGCGCGGCGCAGCGTGGTGGACATCGTCAACAACTGCGACGACTGCCACGACCAGCTGACGCTGCACGGCGAGAGCCGCACCGACGAGCCGCAGCTGTGCGTGATCTGCCACAACCCGCGCAACACCGACATCTCGCGGCGGCCGAAGAACGGCGACGGCACCGTCAACATCGCCGCGACGGTCGACGGACGCAAGGAGCAGTCCATCGACATGAAGCGCATGGTCCACTCGATCCACGCCGCGGCGAAGCGCGAGAACCCGTACGTGGTCTACGGCTTCGGCGGCTCGGTCAACGACTTCAGCGGCGTCGGTTTCCCGGGTCTCCTCAACAACTGCCGCGCCTGCCACAAGGGCGACACCTTCACGCTGCCGCTGGCCTCGACCGCGCTGGCGAGCTCGATCGACACCGGCAACATCCTGGCCAATCCGGGCTACCTCGCCGACCAGACCGACGACCAGGTCATCTCGCCGACGGCCGCGGTGTGCTCGGCCTGCCACGACAGCGGCGTCGCCCAGACCCACATGGAGCAGAACGGCGGGCAGTTCTCGATCCTGGTGACGAACGTCAATAACAACGCCGAGACCTGCGAGGTCTGCCACGGTCCCGGCCGCATCGCCGACGTCACCGAGGTCCACTCGCTCACGCCATGAACGCCGCCGGCGCCGGCGTGGTGCTGGCGCTGGTGCTGGCGGGCGCGCCGGCCGTCGCCGGTGCGCAGGCCCCCGAGCCGGAGGCGTTCTCGCCGTCGTCGTTCGCAACGAAAGGCGCCGATACCTGCCTGAAGTGCCACGACGAGGACTCGAAGTTCCCGGTCATGGACATCTTCAAGACGCCGCACGGCGCCAGGGCCGACGCGCGCACGCCGTTCGGCGCCGGCGCCACGCAATGCGAGAGCTGCCACGGCGCGGGCGGCGAGCACGCGCGCAAGAAGAAAGTGGACGAGCCGCAAGGCCCGATCGGCACCTTCGGCACAGACGCGAAGACGCCGCCGGAAGTCCAGGACCGCGCCTGCCTTGCCTGTCATTCCGGCGCGGCACGCCACGCCTGGGCCGGCAGCGAACACGAAAGCGCCGGCATCCCGTGCGCCGGCTGCCATGTGGTGCATGCCGCTGCCGATCCGGTGCGCGCGACGGCAACGCAGGCCGAGGCCTGCGGCGGCTGCCACGCGCGCGAGCGCGCCGCGTCGCTCGGCGCCTTCGCCCATCCGCTGCGCGACCGGCGCATGGCCTGCAGCGACTGCCACTCCGCGCACGGCAGCGCCGGCGACGCGCTGCTGGCCAAGGGCACGGTCAACGACACCTGCTTCACCTGCCACGCCGACAAGCGCGGGCCGTTCCTGTGGGAGCACGCGCCCGCCGCCGAGGATTGCTCGCTGTGCCACGCCTCGCACGGCTCGCCGCATCGCGCGCTGCTGGTGCAGCGCGCGCCGCTGCTGTGCCAGGGCTGCCATGCGCAGGCCGGCCATCCGAGCCTCGCGCTCGGGCCGGACCGCCTGGCGGCGGGTTCGCCCTCGGCCTTCCTGCTGGGCGGCAGCTGCGCCAACTGCCACTCGCAGGTGCACGGCTCGAACCACCCGTCCGGCGCGGACCTCGGGCGATGAGCGCCCGGCTCGCGGCACTCGCACTCGCGCTGCTCGCCCTCGCGGCGGCGGCGCAGGGGCCGGCGCCGGAGGCACCGGCCGCGCCGGAGGCGCCCGACACCAGCGGCTGGGTCTGCCGCTTCTGCCCGTTCGAGGACGGCGGGTCCGGCTGGCTCGAGCCGGCCGCTGGCTTTGTCTCGGACCGCTCGATTCGCTTCGGCGACTTCACCGGCCTGGGCGACGACGGCGCATTCCTGGCGCTCGACGGCGCGTGGCGCTATCGCGAGGCGGAATCCGCCTCGGCCTGGGACCTGCGCGTCGAGCATGCCGGGCTCGACTCGGGCGCGATCGCCGCGAGCGGCGGCCGCCAGGGCCAGTACCGCGTCTCGCTCGACTACGCGCTGCTCGAGCACCTGCGCGCGGACGACGCGCGCACGCCGTTCGGCGGCGACCTGAACCTGGGCCTGCCGGCGGGCTGGACCGCGGCCGGCTCGACCGGCGGCATGGCCGCGCTGGACGCGAGCCTGCGCACGTTCGAGGTGTCGCAGCGCCGCGTGCGCTCGGCCCTCGGCGCCGCGCTGACGCCGCGGCCGGCGCTCGACCTGCGGTTCGACTGGCGGCGCGACGCGATCAGCGGCACCGGCACGGTCGGCGGATCGTTCATGACCCTGGCCAGCGAGCTGCCGCGGCCGCTCGACCAGACCCTCGACCGGGTCGACGCCTCGGCGGCGTACCGGCACGCGCGGCTGGGCCACGTGCAACTGGCGCTGGGCACGTCGTCCTTCGCCAACGACGTCGGCGGGCTGCGCTGGGACAACCCGTACAGCGGCCCGACCGCCGCGGCCCGCGACGGCCTGATGGCGCAGGCGCCGGACAATCGCGCGCGGCAGCTGAGCCTCGCGTTCGGCACGGCGCCGCAGGCGCGCGTGCAGCTGTCCGGCACGATCGCGAGCGGGCGCATGGAGCAGGACCAGCGCTTCCTGCCGGCGACGCTGAATCCGGACGAGGCGGTCGCGCTGCCGCGGGCCTCGCTCGACGGGCGCGTCGAGACCTTCCGCGCCAGCGCGCGCGCCGGCGTGCCGATCGGGCGCGCGTACCGCGTGACCGCCGACGTGCTGCGCGACGAGCGCGACAACCAGACGCCGGTGGCGGCGTACACCCAGGTGGTCATGGACACGTTCACCGGCGACGTGCGCGAGAACGCGCCGTTCGGCTACACGCGCACGCGCTGGCGGTTGGGCTTCGAGCGCCGTGCCAACCCGCGCTTCGGCGCCGGCGTCGAACAGGATCGCCGCGAGCGCCGCCTGTTCGGCACGGCCTCGACCGACGAGCGCACGTTCTGGGGCCGGCTGCAGTGGCGGCCGCGCCCGGGCGCCGAGCTGCGCCTGAAGGCCTCGACCGCCGAGCGCAGCGGCGAGGAGTTTTCCGGCGCCGCCGGCGTGCCGCTGCAGAACGCGCTGATGCGCGCGTTCAACACCGCCGACCGCGAGCGCGACGAGTTTCGCGCCGACGCCAGCCTGTCGCGGCCCGGAATGGTCGCCGCGTTCAACCTGGCCTGGGCCGACGAGCGCTATCCCGACGGCGCGGTCGGCCGCACCGACGGCGACGACCTCGGTTACGGCACCGACCTGATGGTCCAGCCGCGCGAGAACCTGTCGGTCAGCGCGTTCGCCTCGCACCTGCGGCAGGAGTCCGGGCAGGCCGGCAGCGAGGCCTTCGGCGCGCCGGACTGGTCGGCGCAGGTCGAGGACGCCACCGACGTCGGCGGCGTGCAGGTCGCATGGCAGGGCCCGCGCCAGCTCGAGATCGGCGCCGGCTACACGGTGGCCCGCTCGGAGGGCGCGATCTCGATGCTGGCGGGGTCCGGCGCGAGCGGCTTCCCGCGGCTGCTGACGCGCTGGGACGACGCCCGCGTGTTCGCGCGCTACCCGCTGCGGCCCGGCCTGAGCCTGCGGCTCGACCTGGTGCGCGAGGTGTACGACGCCAGCGACTGGGGGCAGGTCGGGCCCGACACCGTGCCGAACGTGTTGTTACTGGGGCAGGGCACGCAGAACGGCTCGGTGACGGCGGTCCTGCTCGCGGCGCACTGGCAGCTCTGAGACCTGCTTGACGCAGGTCAATGCCGCGGTCGCGGCGGCGCGTGATCCGCCGGGCGCCGTGCCCGGTGCTGGCGCACCGGGACGCGGCTTGAGCGGATTGCCGCGGCGGCGCGGCTAGCCGATCAGGAACGGCTGCAGCACCGGGGCGAAGCGACGGCGCTGGCGCCGCACGCGGCCGGCGGTCTTGCGCTGGCGCCGGCGTGGGGCCGGGCGCTCGAGCTGGCTGGCTTCGGTGCGGATCAGCTGCAGCAGCTGCTTGAACGGCGCCGCGGCGCGGGTGCCGGCGATCGAGCGCTTGAACTGCGCGATGCGATCACGGTGCGCGAGCACCCAGTACAGCGCCGAGTCGGCGGTCATGTGGCGCAGCTCGGCGAGCGCCCTGCGGCCGTGGCGCCGGGCGGCGCCGAGGTGGGTTCTGGAGGTTCTTGGCATGGCTGGACTCCGTTGGCGGGGATGGCCGGCCAGCGCCGTCGCGCGGCGGGCCGGATGATCGGGGACGCGCCGAGCATCTGCTCGAGCTCGGCGTGGAACGCATCGATGAGGTGGCGGGGCTGCGGCACCAGAGCGGTGTCGGCCGAGACGCCGACGGTGACGTGGCCGGCGTAGCTCAGCAGGCTCACGCCGATGCCGATGCCGGCGGCCTGCGGCGGCCAGAACACCACGTTGGCCAGGCGCGCGCCGTCGACTCTCAGCGCCTCGCGCGGCCCGGGCAGGTTCGAGACCACCGCTGCGGCCTTGTTGCCGAGCAGGCCGACCAGCTGCCTCTCGATCGTGGCCGGCAATTGGCCGAAAGCGGCCAGCGTCAGCAGCACCGCCTTCGCTTCCGGCGATTTCTTCAGCGAGGCCATGCGTTCGACGACGACGTCGAGGCGCGCATGCCAGCCCTCGAGGCCGACCGGCAGGTCCACCAGCACCAGGCCGAAGCTGTTGCCGATGGCCTCCTCGCCGTCGCCGCGCAGGTTCACCGGCACCGCGACGCGCAGGTTCTGGCCTTCGGGCAGCGGCTTGCCGCCCTGTCGCAGGTAGCGCCCGAACGCGCCGGTCAATGCGGTGAGGAACACGTCGTTGAGCGTGATGCCCTGGCTGCGGGCGATGCGGCGCACCGCGCCGAGCGCCACGTTGTCGGTCCAGACGACCGCGCGGCGGCCGCTCGGCGGGCGGCGCAGGTGGCGCGGGTGGTCTTCGGGCAGCAGGATGACGCGGCCGATGGCGGCCAGTGTCTCGCGCAGGCCGGCCAGCTGGCGCCGCAGGTTGCGCGGATGGCGCAGGTCGTCGACGACCACCGCGGTGAGGTTCTCGAGCGCGGCGTTGAACGTCTCGAGGCGCTGGATCACTCCGGCCAGCGGTCCGTGGCGCCGCGGCCGCGGCCGCGGCGCATCGCGCTGCGGCGGCGGCACGCCGTCGCCGAGCGCCAGCATCATCTGCATCATGGCGACGCCGTCGGCGATCGCGTGGTGGGCGCGGAACAGCACGGTGACGCGGCCGCGGCTGCGCGGGAACACGCAGATGCGCCACAGCGGCAGCGCGCGATCGAGGTCGTGCTC
The DNA here is from genome assembly GCA_052386975.1 of Gammaproteobacteria bacterium. Lineage (GTDB taxonomy): Bacteria > Pseudomonadota > Gammaproteobacteria > Nevskiales > Nevskiaceae > JACPFV01. The sequence continues at coordinate 16,762 of JBQTJQ010000179.1, forward strand.
GAGCTCCGCGGCAATCGCGGCGTGCAGCTTGGCCTCGGCCCGCGGCCCGTCGAGCCGCCGGGTGTGCACGTGGTAGCCGGGGTGCAGGGCGTCGTCCTCGATCCAGGCGTACTCGCCGCCGCGCTCGACCACGCGCTGGCGGAAGCGGCGCTCGGTGAGCATGCGCTCCACCAGGGTGCGCGTCAGGGCATCCGGGTCGGTGACGTTCTCGAACTCCATGATCGAGGCGACCACCATCGGGTTGTGCGGAGTGTCCATCTCGAGCCAGGCGCGATCGACCGGATCCATCGGCTCGGGAACCGGTGGCGGCGGCGGCGCGAATTCCAGCGGGCTCATGCGCTCATTGCAGCGCCGGGCACCCCCCGACGCATTGACCCAAGTCAAGGCGCCCATTCAAAGGTGTCCATTCAAAGGTGTCAGACACCTTTGATCAGATCGTGGCGGAGTGCCGCCGCGGCGCGCCTGCGGCGGCCGCCGCCAGGTAGGCGTCGAACCCCATCGCGATCGGCCGCAGCAGCAGGCGGCCGGCGCCGGTCACGCGGATGCCCCTCGCGCGGCGCTCGACCAGGCCGTCATCCTCGAGCGCGCGCAGGCGCCGGAGCTCGGCGGCGAAATGCTCGCGGAAGCCGATGCCGTGGCGCGCCTCGATGTCGGCGTAGTCCAGGCCGTCGCGGCACATCAGCGCCATGATCACGTCGCGCCGCAGCCGGTCCTCCGGCGTCATGCGCAGGCCCTTCTCGACCGGCAGGCGGCCGGCGTTGACCAGCGCGTAGTAGTCGTCGAGGCGGCGCGCGTTCTGGCTGTAGGTGTCGTCGAGCGAGCCGATCGAGGTCAAGCCCAGGCCGAGCAGCTCGAGCTGGCCGCGCGTGGCGTAGCCCTGGAAGTTGCGGTGCAGCGTGCCCTCGCGCCGCGCCACCGCCAGCTCGTCGCCCGGCAGGGCGAAGTGGTCCATGCCGATGTACTCGTAGCCGGCGGCGGTGAAGCGCGCCACGGTCAGCGCCAGCAGCTCGAGCTTGACCGCCGGCGACGGCAGGTGCTGGGCGTCGATGTGGCGCTGCGCCTTGAAGCGCTCCGGCAGGTGCGCGTAGCTGTAGGCGGCGATGCGGTCCGGCGCCGCGGCGACGATCAGGTCGAGCGTGCGTGCCCACGATTCGGGGGTCTGGTACGGCAGCCCGTAGATCAGGTCCACCGACACCGAGCGCATGCCGACGCGGCGCGCCTCGCCGATCAGGTCGAGCGTGTCCTTCACCGACTGCACGCGGTTCACGGCTTTCTGCACCAGCGGGTCGAAGTCCTGCACGCCGAGGCTGACGCGGTTGAAGCCCATTCCCGCCAGCGCCTCCATGCGGCCGGCGTGGATGGTGCGCGGGTCGAGCTCGATCGAGTATTCGCGCTGCTCGCTGTCGGTGGTGCCGAAGTGCCGGTCGAGCGCGTCGATGACGCGGCCGATCTGGGCATCGTCGAGGAAAGTCGGCGTGCCGCCGCCGAAATGCAGCTGCTCGACGGTGCGCAGGCCCTCGAACAGCGCGCCCTGCAGTTCGATCTCCTTCTCGAGCGCCTGCAGGTAGCTGGCGCCGGCGCCCCACTGGCGCGTGATGATGCGGTTGCAGCCGCAGTAGAAGCACGGACTGGTGCAGAACGGCACGTGCACGTACACCGACAGCGGCGCGCCGGGCCGCGCGGCGCGCGAGCGCTCGGCGGCGGCGCGGTAGTCGTCCTCGCCGAACGCCGGGGTGAACTGCAGCGCGGTCGGGTAGGAGGTGTAGCGCGGGCCGGAGCGGTCGTAGCGCCCGACCAGCACGGGGTCCGCCGTGAGCATGGCGATCATGGCCGGATGCTCGACCCCCTGCACCGGCCGCGCATTGACGCAAGTCAAGGCTGGCCCGCGTTGATGCAGGTCAATGCCGCTGCCCGCCGGCGCGCCCATGGTGGTCGCAGGCTCCAGCGAATGACCCACCATGAGAACCACCCACGACATCCGGCAGGACCTGGTCTGGACCCGCGACGAACTGACGCGCCGGCTGCAGCGCCTGCGTGACGACGCCGGGCATCGCCTGCTGCCACTGTCGGCGGACGCCGGCGATCGCGCCCAGGAAACCCAGAACGACGAAGTGCTCGACCGCCTCGAGTGCTCGACGCTGGCGCTGGTGAACCAGTACCAGCACGCGATCGCGCGCATCGACCAAGGCCTTTACGGCTTCTGCGAGGAGTGCGACTACCCGATCGAGGCCGGCCGCCTGGAGGCGGTGCCGCAGGCCACGCGGTGCGGCGTCTGCGCCAGCGATGCGGCGACCCGGGCCGCGGCCTGAGCCACAGCTTCAAAAGCTTCAAAGGTGTCAGACACCTTTGAAATTTGCTGGCGCAGCCAGTTGCGCTAGGCTCGGTGGTGCAGCTGGACAACAACAAGAAAAGGGAGCGCCATGCCGCGCCACGCCCGTCTGCGAGTCGCCGGAATCCCGTTTCACGTCATCCAGCGTGGCCACAATCGCGCGCCGTGTTTCTTCTCCGGCCTCGACCGGACGTGCTACCTGGACGAGCTGGGGAGGCAGGCTCGCAGCAACGGCGTGGCCGTTCATGCCTACGTCTTGATGACGAACCACGTGCACCTGCTCATGACTGCCGGCAATGCCGACGGCATCCCGCTCCTCATGAAGGTCTTGGGCCAGAGATACGCTCGCCACGTCAACCGGCAGCGGCAGCGCGTCGGCACGCTCTGGGACGGGCGTTACCGCTCCTGCCTTGTGGACACCGACGGGTACCTGCTGACCTGCCATCGCTACATCGAGTTGAATCCGGTTCGGGCGGGAATTGTCGAGCATCCCGGCGAATACCCATGGTCCAGCCATCGGGCCAATGCCCTCGGCGCGCACGACCCGCTCGTATCACCCCACTCGATCATGGATTCGCTGGGTCGTGACCAGGAGGAGCGCCGGACCGCCTACCGGGAGCTCTTTCGAAATGGTTTGGAGCCGCAGGTCCTCGAGCAGATCCGGTCGAGCACGAACGGCGACTTCGCACTCGGCAGTGAGCGGTTTCAGAAGGAGATGGCGGACCGCCTGCGACAGCGAGTGACGCGACTGGGCCGAGGCGGAGCCCGGCGGAGGTTCAAAGGTGTCTGACACCTTTGAAATTCAGGCGGCGAACACCAGCGCGCCGGCCGCGAGGCCGGCGACCTGGGCCAGGAAGCTCAGCGCCACCTTCGCCGCGATCGCGCGGCCGGCGACGGTCAGCACCAGCGTCGCCTTGAACGCCATGTTGGAGACCAGCGCGATCACGATGGCGACCGTGGCCTCCGCGGCGGTCAGCTGGCTGCCGGCCAGCAGGTTGAAGGTCGACAGCGCGATCGCGTCCATGTCGGCGAGGCCCGAGACCGCGGCGACGGCATAGACGCCCATCGAGCCGGCCCGCTCGTGGAAGGCGGCGCTGACCACCAGCACCAGCGCGAAGATCGCGCCGAACATCAGCGCCTGGCGCAGGCCGGCGGGGTTGTCGAGTTCGGGCGCCGGCTCGCGCGAGCCGTGCAGCGCCAGCCAGTGGCGCAGCGGCAGCGCCATGCCGGCGAGCAGGCCCGCGCCGAGCACCGGCGCCAGCACCGGCAGGCCGGCCGGCGCGACCACGCCGGCGAGCACCGCGATGCGCAGCAGCACCACGAGGTTGGCGATGGCGATGATGACCGCGGCGTTGTTCGCGTGCGCCGGGTCCTCGCGCACCTGCCTCGAGAACACCAGCGTGGTCGCGGTGCTCGACACCATGCCGCCGAGCAGGCCCAGCAGCGGCACCGCGCCGGACTGCGGCGTCAGGCGCAGCGCCGCGTAGCCCGCGAGGGAGAGGCCGGAGGTCAGCACCACCATCAACCAGATCGTGTAGGGATTCAGCGCGCCGTAGGGACCGTAGCCCCGATCCGGCAGCACCGGCAGCACGACGAACGTGATCAGCGCGAACTGCAGGAACGAGACGATGTCCTGGCGCGTGAGCCGCTGCGTGATGCCGTGGAGCTCGGCCTTGAAGTACAGCAGCGCGGTGGCGCCGAGCGCCAGCGCCACCGCCAGTTGGCGGTGGCCGTGCCACAGCATCGCACCGAGCAGGAAGCACAGCAGCAGCGCGACGGTGGTCGTGGTGTCGGGGGCCTCGTCGGCGTCGCCGCGGTGGTGGTCGGCCGAGATCATCATCGCCACCAGGCCGGCCGCCACCACCGGTAACAACCAGGGGCTCGCCGCCTGCTGCGCGATCATCGCGGTGGCGGTGCCGGTCACGCCGGCCTGCGCACTTTCGGCCTGGTCGGCGTGGCCGGCACCGCCTGCGCGCTGCTGGCGCAGCAGCCCGGGGCGGCGTGGCTGCTGCCGGCGGGCGCGCTGGCGCTGGTGCTGATGATGATCGCCGCCGACCATCA
>JBQTJQ010000180.1:0-1658 GCA_052386975.1 Gammaproteobacteria bacterium
GAGGCCGGCGAGCGCCAGGCCGGCGAAGGGGAGGATTGCGTGCAGCTGATGACGCTGCACTCGGCCAAGGGCCTGGAGTTCCCCAACGTGTTCCTGGTCGGCCTGGAGCAGGGCCTGTTCCCGCACATGCGCGCGGTCGAGGAGGGTTCGATGGAGGAGGAGCGGCGCCTGTGCTACGTCGGCATGACGCGCGCGCGGCAGCACCTGTTCCTGTCGCACGCCGAGATCCGCCGCACCCACGGCACCGAGCAGACCGCCGCGCCGTCGCAGTTCCTGCGCGAGATTCCGGCCGAGCTGGTCGTCGAGACACGGCCGCGCGCCCGCTTGCTGAGGCCTACCTGGGCCCCGCGCCCGCGCCGCTACAGCGCGCCGCGGTCGGTGGCCGGCGATGACGACGGCGCCGCCGGCCTGCGGCTCGGCCAGCGGGTCTCGCACAAGAGCTTCGGCGAGGGCACGGTCACGGCGTTCGACGGCGACGGCGACCGGGTGCGGGTCGAGGTGCGCTTCCGCGACGCCGGCACCAAGTGGCTGATGCTGTCGTACGCCAACCTCCAGCCACTGTGAAAAAGGGGACGCACACCTTTTTGGCAAAAATGGGACGCACACTTCAGGTGACGACGTGCGTCCCCTTTTCTGGAAAAAGGTGTGCGTCCCCTTTTTTGGCGTAGGGTAGGGCATGTTTTTCCGCCGTCGCCCCAAGGCGCTTCCCGATGCGTGGCGCGCGCTGCTCGAGGCCCGCCTGCCGCACGTCGACCGGCTCACGGCGGAGCTGCGCGCGCGCTTCGAGCCGCGCGTGGTGGAGTTTTTGGCGAGGAAGAAGTTCTACGGCTGCAACGACCTTCTCGTGACCGAGGAAATGCGCGTGCTCATCGCCGGCATGGCCTGCCTGCTGGTGCTGCGGCCGGATGCGCGCGTCTACCCTAATCTGCGCAGCGTCTTGTTGTATCCCACCGCGTTCTGGGTGCGCCACGAGGAGCCCGACGAGGTCGGCGTGGTCTACGAGGACGAGGTGCTGCAGGTCGGCGAGTCGCAGGAGTGGGGCCGCGTCATCCTGTCGTGGGAGGACGTCGAGGCCGCGCTCGAGGGCGATCCGGTCAACGTGCCGGCGCACGAATTCGCGCACCAGCTCAATGACGAGAGCGGCCACGAGGGCGCGCCGCTGCTGGCGGACTACACGCGCTGGTCGAAGGTCATGAGTGCCGCGTACGACGAGCTATGCAAGAAGGGCTCGCCGGTGCTGGACGACTACGGCACCGAGGGCCCCGGCGAATTCTTCGCCGTGGCGACCGAGGCCTACTTCCAGAGCGGGCGCGAGCTCAAGCGGCACCACCGCGAGCTGTACGACCTGCTGAAGGACTTCTACCTGCTGGAAACCGCCGCCGTGTCATTCCGAGCGTAGCGAGGAATCCTGCTGTTCAAGGCAAGATCCCTCGGCCCTGCGGGCCTCGGGATGACACGAGTCATCCCCCGATCAGGTGCTTCTGCAGGAACAGGATCACCGCGTTCTGGTAGTAGTCGCGGTTGCCTTTCTTGGCGAAGCCGTGGCCTTCGTCCTTGGCCAGCACGTACCAGACGTCGCCGCCCTGGCCGCGGATGGTCGCGACCATCTGCTCGGCCTCGGTGCGCGGCACGCGCGGGTCATTGGCGCCCTGCGCGAT
>JBQTJQ010000181.1:0-2858 GCA_052386975.1 Gammaproteobacteria bacterium
GTGGTGCACGACGCCTTCGGCCTGTGGCTGAACCAGCACCCCGAGGGCGGCGAGCAGATCGCGCAGTACGTGATCGCCAACGCCACCCGGCGCATGAAGAACGCCAAGCTGGTCGAGCGCAAGAAGCACACCACCGGCCCGGCGCTGCCCGGCAAGCTGGCCGACTGCGTGTGGGACGACGCCGCGCGCACCGAACTGTTCCTGGTCGAGGGCGACTCGGCCGGCGGCAGCGCCAAGCAGGCGCGCGACCGCAACTTCCAGGCCATCATGCCGCTGCGCGGCAAGATCCTGAACACCTGGGAAGTCGACGCTGCCGAAGCGGTTGCCTCGGAGGAGATCCACCACATCTCGGTCGCCATCGGCGTCGACGCCGGCAGCGCCTCGCTCGACGGCCTGCGCTACGGCAAGGTCTGCATCCTCACCGACGCCGACCACGACGGCCTGCACATCGCCACCTTGCTGGCCGCGCTGTTCGTGAAGCACTTCCGCCCGCTGGTCGAGAACGGCCACGTGTTCGTCGCCATGCCGCCGCTGTTCCGCGTCGACTGCGGCAAGCAGGTGTTCTACGCGCTCGACGAGAAGGAACGCGACGGCGTGCTCGACCGCATCAAGGCCGAGAAGCTCAAGGGCCAGGTCAGCGTCACGCGCTTCAAGGGCCTGGGCGAGATGAACCCGATGCAGTTGCGCGAGACCACCATGGCGCCGGACACGCGCCGCCTGGTGCGGCTCACGCTCGACGACGTCAAGGGCACCGAGAAGCTCATGGACATGCTGCTGGCCAAGAAGCGCGCGTCCGACCGGCGCGAATGGCTGGAAGAAAAGGGCGACAAGGCGGAACTCTGAAGAATGTTTCGCGCAAAGACGCAGAGAACGCAGAGAAAAGACGAAGAATGTTTCACACAAAGACACAAAGGCACAAAGAAAGACTATTAAAGTATTCTTTTCCTTCGTGTCTTTGTGTCTTCGTGTGAAATATCTTTTTCTTCTCTCCACGTCCTCTGCGTCTCTGCGCGAAACGCTTTTTCTGTGAGGTAAAGCACCATGGGCAAAGCACTGGCTGAAGGCGAGCGGATCCCGCTCCAGAAATTCGCCGAGAAGGCCTACCTCGACTACTCGATGTACGTCGTGCTCGACCGCGCGCTGCCGGCGCTGGCGGACGGGCTCAAGCCGGTGCAGCGGCGCATCGTCTATGCGATGAGCGAGCTGGGCCTTTCGGCCCAGTCCAAGCCGAAGAAATCCGCGCGCACCGTCGGCGACGTGCTCGGCAAGTACCATCCGCACGGCGACACGGCCTGCTACGAGGCCATGGTCACCATGGCGCAGCCGTTCTCGTACCGCTATCCGCTGGTCGACGGCCAGGGCAACTGGGGCGCGGCCGACGACCCGAAGAGCTTCGCCGCGATGCGCTACACCGAGGCCAAGCTCACGCCGTACGCCGAGACCCTGCTCGACGAGCTCGACCAGGGCACCGCCGACTGGGTGCCGAACTTCGACGGCACGCTCAAGGAGCCGCGCCTGCTGCCGGCGCGCCTGCCCAACGTGCTGGTCAACGGCACCACCGGCATCGCGGTCGGCATGGCCACCGACATCCCGCCGCACAACATCCGCGAGCTGGCCAAGGCCTGCATCTACCTGCTCAAGACGCCCGACGCGCGCCTCGGCACGCTGCTCGACCTGGTGCCGGGCCCGGACTATCCGTCGGGCTGCCAGATCGTCAGCTCGCCCGAGGAGCTGCGCGCGGTCTACGAGACCGGCACCGGCCAGATCCGCGCACGCGCGGTATGGGAAGAGGAGCCGGGCGAGGAGTCGAAGGTCATCGTAGTGACGGCGCTGCCGCACCAGGCCTCGCCGGCGAAGATTCTCGAGCAGATCGCGCAGCAAATGCGCGACAAGAAGCTGCCGCTGGTCGCCGACCTGCGCGACGAATCGGACCACGAGAACCCGACGCGCATCGTCATCATCCCGCGCAGCAATCGCGTGGACCGCGACGCGCTGATGGCGCACCTGTTCGCGACCACCGAGCTCGAGAAGAGCTACCGCGTGAACCTCAACGTCATCAACCTCGACAACCGGCCGCAGGTGATGAACCTCAAGGACATCCTGCTCGGCTGGCTCGAGTACCGGCAGCGCACGGTCAAGCGCCGCCTCGAGCACCGCCTGAAGCAGGTCGCCGACCGCATCCACATCCTGCTCGGCCTGATGCTGGCGTACCTCAACCTCGACGAGGTGATCCGGATCATCCGCACGGAGGACGAGGCAAAGCCTGTACTGATGAAGCGCTTCAAGCTGTCCGAGATCCAGGCCGACACCATCCTCGACACCCGGCTGCGCCACCTGCAGAAGCTCGAGGAGATGAAGATCAAGAGCGAGCAGAAAGCGCTGGCGGCCGAACGGCAGGAGATCGAGGAGATCCTCAAGTCGAAGGCCAGGCTGCAGAAGCTGATCAGCGATGAGCTCAAGGAAGACGCCGAGATGTACGGCGACGACCGCCGCTGCAGGATCGAGCACCAGCCGCAGGCGCAGGCGCTCGAGGTCACCGAGATCGTGCCGGCCGAGCCGGTGACGGTGATCCTGTCGAAGGCCGGCTGGATTCGCGCGGCCAAGGGCCACGACATCGACCCGGTGGCGCTCGAGTACAAGGCCGGCGACGAGTTCCTCGCCAGCGCCAAGGGCAAGACCAACCAGATCCTGGCGGTGCTCGACAGCACCGGTCGCGCCTACCAGCTGGCGACCAACGACCTGCCGAGCGCGCGCGGCCACGGCGAGCCGGTCACCTCCAAGCTGGACCTCGGCGACGGGGCGAAAGTGGCCTCGGTCATCCTCGGCGACGCCGAGGATCGCTACGTGGTCGGCAGCGA
>JBQTJQ010000182.1:0-23185 GCA_052386975.1 Gammaproteobacteria bacterium
CGCCTCGAGGAAGTCAGCGGCGCCGAGGTCGCGATCGTCTCGACCGGCCCGGACCGCGAGCACACCATCGTCCTGCGCAATCCGTTTGACTAGCTTCGCGTTTCAAAGGTGTCTGACACCTTTGAAAACCGCAAACAAAAAAAACCGGCTCGCGCCGGTTTTGATGTTGGTGCCCACGGAGAGACTCGAACTCCCACGGTTTTACCCGCTAGTACCTGAAACTAGTGCGTCTACCAATTCCGCCACGTGGGCCAGCAAAAGAGGGGCGAATTCTGGGCATGAGGGTATGCTTTGTCAATGAAGAACTGGAAAGAACACGACTCCGGCTACGCCGACGAAAAGGTCAAGCACGAAACCCCCCTGCCGAGCCGAACTTACCTGCTGAAACTGCTGGGTGAGCACGCCGGGCCGCTGACCGTGGCCGAGCTGGCCACGCACGTCGGTCTGGCGGACGAGAGCGCGCAAGCGGGGCTCGACAAGCGCCTGCAGGCGATGGTGCGCGACGGCCAGTTGGTGCAGAACCGGCGCGGCGCCTACGGCCCGCTGCCGCGCATGCACGTCGTCAAAGGGCGCGTGCAGGGCCACCGCGACGGCTTCGGCTTCCTGATCCGCGAGGACGGGGCGGGCCCCGACATCTTCCTGAACCCCCGGCAGATGCGGCAACTGATGCCCGGCGACGTCGCGCTGGTACGCATCTCGGGGCAGGACAACAAGGGCCGCCCCGAGGGCGTACTGGTCGAGGTCCTGCAGCGCAATGCGCAGGCCATCGTCGGGCGCTATTCGCTGCAGCAGAACGTCGGCTACGTCGTGCCGGACAATCCGCGCGTGACGCACGACGTGCTGATCCCGCCGGGCATGCATGGCGGCGCCCGCGCCGGCCAGATGGTGGTGGCCGAGATCACCACGCCGCCCGGCGCGCGCACGCTGCCGGTCGGCCGCATCACCGAGGTGCTGGGCGACCACCTGGCCCCCGGCATGGAGATCGAGGCGGCGATCCGCGCGCACGGCCTGCCGCACGACTGGCCAGACGACGTCGAGCGGGAAGCGGCGGCGCTGCCGAAGACGGTGTCGGCCAGGGACGGCGAGGGCCGCCACGATTTCCGGCCGCTGCCGCTGGTGACCATCGACGGCGAGGATGCGCGCGACTTCGACGACGCGGTGCACGCCCAGCGGCAGAAAGCGGGCGGCTGGAAGCTGTGGGTCGCCATCGCCGACGTCGCCGCCTACGTCAAGCCCGGCAGCGCGCTGGACCGCGAAGGCCTGTTGCGCGGCAATTCCGTCTATTTCCCGGAGCGCGTCATCCCGATGCTGCCGGAGGCCCTCTCCAACGGCCTGTGCTCCCTGAATCCAGAAGTGGACCGCCTGTGCATGGTCTGCGAGCTGTCGATCGGCGAGGACGGCGAGATTCGCGGGAGCCATTTCTACGAGGGCGTGATGCATTCGCAGGCGCGCCTGACCTACACCCAGGTCTTCGGCGCGCTGGAGGACCCGCAGGGCGCGGAAGGGCGGCGCTTCGCCACGCTGCTGCCGCACCTGCAGGTGCTCGACGAGGTGTTCAAGGCGCTGTTCGAAGCGCGCACCCGGCGCGGCGCCATCGACCTGGATTCCAGCGAGACCAAGGTGGTGTTCGGCGCCGACCGCAAGATCGAGCGCATCGTGCCGGTCACGCGCAACCGCGCGCACCGCATCATCGAGGAGTGCATGATCGCGGCCAACATCGAAGCCGCGAAGTTCGTGCTCAAGCACCAGCGCCCGGCGCCGCACCGCGTGCACGCCCAGCCCGACGTGATGAAGGTCGCGCTGCTGCGCGAGTTCCTGGCCGAGCGCGGCTTCGTGCTCGGCGGCGGCGACAAGCCGAAGCCGAAGGACTACGCCAGGCTGCTCGAGCGCGCCCGCGGCCGCGTCGATTACAACCTGATCCAGACCGTGGCGCTGCGCTCGCTGATGCAGGCCCGCTACAGCGCCGAGCCGACCGGGCACTTCGGCCTGGCGCTCGAGCACTACGCGCACTTCACCTCGCCGATCCGGCGCTACCCGGACCTGCTGCTGCACCGCGCGATCAAGAACATCCTGCACAAGCGCAAGGCCGCCGACTTCGGCTACAGCGCGGCCGACATCGAGGCCCACAGCGCGCACTGCTCGACCACCGAGCGGCGCGCCGACGAGGCCACGCGCGACGTGCTGACCTGGCTCAAGTGCGAGTACATGCGCCATCGCCTGGGCGAGAGCTACGTCGGCGTGGTCAGTGCCGTGGTGCCGTTCGGCTTGTTCGTTGAGCTGGAGGGCCTGTACATCGAAGGCCTGGTGCACATCTCGGGACTCAAGAACGACTACTACGTGCACGAGCCCTCGATGCACCGGCTGCGTGGCGAGCGCAGCGGCCGCGTGTACGGGCTGGGCCAGAAGCTGCGCGTGAAAGTGGTCCGCGTGAACCTCGACGAGCGCAAGATCGACCTCGCGCCGCGGTAAGACCTCGGCGGCGCGCGCGCCGCGGGTCCGCGCCCGGGGCCGCAGCGCGACAAGGGCCGCGGCAAGGGCGGCGACCGCGGCGGCCGGGCGGGGCACGGCCAGCGCCGCGGGAAGCGCGGACGATGAAGGTTTCGCGCGCACTGGTTCTGCTGCCCGTCCTGCTGGCGGGCTGTTCGGCCAGGCTCAGCTCGAGCCTCCCGCCAGCCGCCATGCCGGCGTCGTACGTCGGCGCGCAGGCCGGCGTGCTGGCGCCCGAAGCGCTGGGCCCGGCGGTCGACGGCCTGCAGCGCGAGCTGGAACAGGTCGCCAAGGCGAAGGACGTGGTGTCGGCGCAGCTGTCGCGCGATGGGGAGGTGCTGAAACTGCGCATCGGCGCCGACCAGACCTTCGGGCCGGCGAGCGCCGAGTTGCGACCCACGGCGCTGGAGTTCTATGCCGAGGTGGCGCAGGTGCTGGCACGCCAGCCCGGCACGGTCGCGCACATCGTGGTGCACGCCGAAGTCGCTTCCGGCGAGCCGGCCACCGATCTGACCGCGCGCCGCGCGGCCAGCCTGCAGTCGTACTTCCTGTTACGCGGCCTGCCGGGCACGCGCGTGCGTGCCGAAGGGCGCGGCAGCGCGCAGCGCCTGACGCCTGACGCGGCGCCGGCCAACCGGCGCATCGAGCTGGTGATCAAGCCAATCGTTTCCGGGCGCGAAGCCGAGGCCTGGGCGCCGCCCTCATGAGCGGCTCCATCTACGTCGGCGGCTTCCACGCCGTCATCGCGGCGCTGGAGGACGGCGCGACCAAGCCGCGCGAGGTGCTGCTGGCGCAGCACCGCCACGACGAGCGCAGCCGCCGCGTCAGCGAGCTGGCTCGCGAGGCCGGCATCCCGCTGCGCCTGGTGCCGAAGTCCGAGCTGGACCTGGCGGCGCCGGAGCTGCGTCACCAGGGCGTGCTCGCGGCCATGCCGCCACAGGAGTTCAGCGGCGAGGACGCGCTGGACCTGCCGGCGACACCCGACAAGCTGGTCCTGGTGCTGGATGGCGTGCAGGACCCGCACAACCTGGGCGCCTGCCTGCGCACCGCCGAGGCGGCCGGCGTCAACGCGGTGATCGTGCCGAAGGACCGCGCCGCGGGACTGAGCCCGGTGGCGCGCAAGGTCGCGGCCGGGGCCGCGGAGCGGGTGCCGGTGATCACCGTCACCAACCTGGCCCGCACGCTCAAGCGCCTGCAGGAGCTGGGCTACTGGATCACCGGCCTTGCCGGGGAGGCCGAGGCGTCGCTGTTCGAGGCCGACCTGTCGGGCCCGCGCGTGCTGGTGCTCGGGGCCGAGGGCGAGGGACTGCGCCGCCTGACGCGCGAGCACTGCCACCAGTTGATCCGCATCCCGATGTCCGGCAAGGCCGAGAGCCTGAACGTGTCCGTGGCGGCTGCTGTCTGCCTCTACGAAGCGGTAAGGCAGCGCGGCAAGAAGTAGTCTCGCGGTTTTTGTCGGGACGGGTGTGCCCGTCTCGCTCCATGGCTCGCTCGATGCCGCCCTGCTCGCCTCGCCATGGCTCGGCTTCGCGACGGGCGGCACCCTTCGCTTCGCTCAGGGCTCCGTCTCGCTGCGCCTTTACTTCCGCGATCCGGGCACACCGGTCCCGACCGGATCGCCCAGTACCTGCTGCATGAGTCGCTGCCCGATCGGGGGCGGGCCGGGGGATCTGGCGAAGCGAACTAAAAGCGCAGCCGAGCGGAACCCCGAGGCCGCAGGCCGAGGGGTCGCGGCCCCACGGCGAGCCGAGACTTGGCGAGGCGAGCTAGGGCCGCGACGAGGCGAGCCATTCGCGGCGCCAGGCCCCGACTCGGGCCCCTTCGAGCGAGGCGTTTGCAACAAGGGGCTGAATCCATTAGGATTCGCGCCCCTCGGACAGCCGTCCGCGGGTACTTGTCCCACCTGAGATGGGGGACTGCGCCGAAAGGCGTAACCACAAGGAGATGCAGTGAGACACTACGAAATCGTGGTCATGGTGCATCCGGACCAGAGTGAGCAGGTTCCGGCCATGATCGAGCGTTACAAGGGCCTGGTCGAAACCGGCGGCGGCAAGATCCACCGCCTGGAAGACTGGGGCCGCCGCCAGCTCGCCTACACCATTGCCGGCCTGCACAAGGCCCACTACGTGCTGCTGAACGTCGAGTGCTCGGACAAAGCGCTGGCCGAGCTCGAGAACGCGTTCCGCTTCAACGACGCGGTGATCCGCAAGCTCGTCGTGCGCACCGCTGGCGCGGTCACCGGCCAATCGCCGCTGTTCAAGGCGCCGGACGAAGAGAAGAAACCCGAGGCGCGCCGCGCCGACAACGGCAACGGCAACGGCAACGGCGAGGGCGAATCCGCGCCCGAGTCGGCCGCGGCCGCAGGAGCCTGACCATGGCCGGCCAATATTTCCGCCGCAAGAAGTTCTGCAAGTTCACCGCCGAGGGCGCCACCGAGATCGACTACAAGGATCTCGCCACGCTGAAGCAGTACGTGTCCGAGACCGGCAAGATCGTGCCGTCGCGCGTGACCGGCACCAAGGCGCAGTACCAGCGCAAGCTGGCGCTCGCGATCAAGCGCGCACGCTACCTGTCGCTCCTGCCGTACACCGACAAGCACGGCTAGGAGACCGCCATGGACGTGATTCTGCTGGAGAAGGTCAAGAACCTCGGCGACCTCGGCGACACCGTCAAGGTGAAGCCGGGCTACGGCCGCAATTTCCTGCTGCCGCAGGGCAAGGCGCTGCCGGCCACGCCGGCCAACCTGAAGGTGTTCGAGGGCCGCAAGGCCGACCTGCTGAAGAAGGCCACCGACTCGCTGAGCGCCGCGAAGATGCGCGCCGAGGCGATGGAGGGCAAGACGCTGGTGATCAAGGCGCTGACGGCCGAGGAAGGCAAGCTGTACGGCTCGATCGGTCCGTCGGACGTGGTGCGCGCGGCCAATGCGGCCGGCATCGAACTGAAGAAGAGCGAGGTCGACATGCCGACCGGCGCGATCCGCCAGATCGGCAGCTACCCGGTGACGGTGCGCCTGCACACGGAGGTCGAGGCCAGCATCACGGTCACGATCGAGGAAGAAAAAACGGCCTGAGCCTTTCCGGGCTGGCCACGAAGGGGACGGGAGACCGTCCCCTTTCTTGTTTTCAGCCCGCGTGCACGAAGCGCACGCGCTGGGTGAGGCCGCATAACAACTCGTAGGCCACGGTCCGTGCGCGATCGGCGATCAGCTCCACGGGCAGGCCCGGGCCCCACAGCAGCACCGGATCGCCGACCTGCGCCTCCGGCGCGTCCTGCAGGTTCAGCGTGATCATGTCCATCGACACGCGCCCGACCATGCTGGCGCGCTTGCCGCGCACCAGCGTCGGGGTGCCGCCGGCCATCGAGCGGTGATAGCCGTCGGCATAGCCGACCGCGGCGACGCCGATGCGCATGCGCTCAGGACAGCGGAAGATCGCGCCGTAGCCGATCGCCGCGCCCTTCTCGTAGTCGCGCACCGCAATCAGGCGGCTCTCGAACTTCATGGCCGGCTTGAGGCCCAGGTCGGCTCCGGTCTTGCCGGGCATTGGGGAGGCGCCGTACAGCATCAGCCCGGGACGGACCCAGTCGGTGCGCGCCTGCGGCCAGGCGATCAGGCCGGCGGAGTTGGCGATCGAGCGGGCGCCGGGAAGGCCGTTCAGTGCGCCCTCGAAGGCCGCCACCTGTTCGCGCGTCGCCGGATTCTCCGGCTCGTCGGCGCAGGCCAGGTGCGTGATCCAGCCGCAGAACTCCCAATCCGGCCGCGCCTGGATGCGCTGCCACAGCCCCGGCACGTCGCCGAGCGGAAAGCCCAGCCGATGCATGCCGGTGTCGAGCTTGACCCACAGCGATACGCGCGCGCCCTGCGGTAGCGCCTCGAGGATCTCGAGCTGCCAGTGGTCGTGCACCACCACCTGCAGCGTGTGGCGCAGGCATAGCCGTGCCTCCTCCATCGACAGGATGCCTTCGAGCAGCACCAGCGACGCCTTGATGCGCGCCTCGCGCAGCACCAGCGCCTCCTCGAGGCAGGCCACCGCGAAGGCGTCGGCGTGCTCTTCAAGCGCGCGCGCGACGGGCACCGCGCCGTGGCCGTAGCCGTCGGCCTTGATCGCGGCCATGAGCTTCGAGCGCGGTGCGAACTGGCGCACCACGCCGAGGTTGTGCCGGATCGCCGCGAGGTCGATCGTGGCGATGACGCGGGGGATCATGAATCCAGATAACTGGCGTCAGCCGCGCTGTCAAATCGGGTGAACTGGCCGAGGAACAGCAGGTCGAAGTGGCCGGTGGGGCCGGAGCGCTGCTTGCCGATGATGATCTCGGCCTTGGTGCGGTCCTCGACCGTATCCTTCGGCGCCTCGTCCCGGTAGATGAAGAGCACGGTGTCCGCGTCCTGCTCGATGCCGCCCGAGTCGCGCAGGTCCGACAGGCGCGGCTTGCGGTTCTCCTTCTCGTTGGCGCGCGACAGCTGCGACAGCGCGATCACCGGGATGCGCAGCTCCTTGGCCAGGGCCTTGAGCGAGCGGGTGATCTCGGACACTTCGTTGGTGCGGTTCTCGCGCGTGCCCGGCACCTGCATCAGCTGGATGTAGTCGACCACGATCAGCTTGATGCCGAACCGCGCGGCCAAGCGCCGCGCCCGCGCGCGGATCTCGGCCGGCGACAGCGCCGCGGTTTCGTCGATGTACAACGGCGCTTCGCGCAGGAAGCCTCCGGCCATCGTCAGCCGGTCCATGTCGGCGGCGTCGAGGCGGCCATTGCGCAGCTTGGACAGCTCGATGCGCCCGAAGGAAGACATGATGCGCTGCGTCAGCTGGTCTCCGGACATTTCCATGCTGAACACGGCGACCGGCTTCTTGTCGTTGAACGCCACGTGCTCGGCGATGTTCAGCGCCAGCGAGGTCTTGCCCATGCCGGGGCGGGCCGCGATCACGATGAGGTCGCCCGGATGCATGCCCTGGGTGAGGCGGTCGAGTTCGCCGAAGCCGGTGGGCAGGCCGGCAAAGGCCTTGGGGTCCTTCCGCAGCGCTTCGATGCGCTCTTCGACCCGCTTTACGACCGTGCCGACGGATTCGAAGGCCGCCTGTCCGCGCGCGCCGTACTCGCGCAATCCGTAGACGCGCTGCTCCGCCGCGTCCACCAGCTCCGACCAGTTGCGGCCCTCCGGGCGAAAGCCGAGATCCTCGATCTCGCTGCCCGCGGCGATCAGGCCGCGCAGCACCGAGCGCTCGCGCACGATCTCGGCGTAGGCGACGACGTTGGCGATGCTGTAGGTCTCCACCGCGAGCGAGGCGATGTAAACCGCGCCGCCGGCGTCCTCGACCCGGCCCTGGTTGCGCAGGTGCTCGGTGAGCGTCAGGAAGTCGCACGGCTTGTTGGCACCGATCAGCTCGCCGATCCCCCGGTAGATGGCCTGGTGGTCCGCGCGGTAGAAATCACCTTCGGCCAGCTTGTCGGCCAGCTCGTAGTAGAGGGCGTTGTTCAACAGCAGCCCGCCGAGGACGGATTGTTCCGCCTCGACGGAATTCGGCGGCTGCTTTGGCAGGCTCTGGATGCGCGCGGTTGCTGCGCGCCGCGTGATGGGCTCGGTCATGTGCAGTGCAATCGGTGGGGGCGCCACTTTAGTCGACAAAAAATCGCCGCGCGGCCGGTTTTCTTACCAAGGTGTGCACGACCTGTGGACAAACCCGCCCCGTTGGCCCCGCTGCGAGCGGCGTCACGCGCGTGTGCATATCTTCGTCGCCATCCTGCTCGCAGTCTGACGGCGCCGCAGGCTCACTACATGAGCCCGCGGACCCGGGTCGTACGGCGGGTCGTGGGCCTGCTCGCTACATGGCTCGCTCGATGGCGCGCTGCTCGGCTCGCCATGTCTCGCCTTCGCGACGCGCGCCACCCCTCGCTTTGCTCGGGGCTCCGTCTCGCTGCGCTCGTACTTCCGCTCGCCAGGCCCACGACTCGCCACCGCTCGCTCCGCTCACCAGCCAACGTCGGTAGTAGAGCTGAGCGATCCAGTTGGGACCGGTGTGCCCGGATCGCGTAAGTAAAGATTCTATGTCGCACTGCAAGCCAGGGCCGGTTGATAGTCGGACTGGTTTTTCATCAGGGCGAAGGCGATACGGGCCAGCTTGCGGCAAAGGATGACGAGGGCTTGGGTCTTTTTGAGGCCGCGCTGCAGGTAGCGCTTGTAGATCGAGCGCCAGTGCGGAGCGCGTATCGCGGCCATGGCGGCGTTGAAGAGCAGCCGGCGGGTCTCCGAATCGCCCTGTTTGGTGAGCCGGCGTCTACCTCGGTAGGTCCCGGATTCGCGCACGCGGACGTCCAGGCCGAGGAAGGCGATGAAGGCGTCGCTCGAGGAAAACGCTCCGCGCCGGAAGGTGTTGGCCAGAGCCGCGGCGGTGAGCGGGCCAATGCCCTCAATGGCCTGACAGCGGCGCAGGTCGGCACCGATGCCGGTGTCCACTGCGACTTGCGCGATCCGTCGCTGGAGCATGCGGTCCAGTTGCTGGAAGCGCTGCAGCAGGCCCCGGACCGCCGATTTGAGCTCGGGCAGATCGGCGAAACTCTGCGTGAGGCTCATGCGCGCCTGCACGACGACCGCGCGGCGGTGGAGCAAGCGTTGCAGCGAGACGTATCCCGCGGGAGGCGGCATCCAGGGGCGCAGGTCCTGACCCTCACGCTCGAGATAGCGCAGCAGCAGCTCGGCATCGCAGCGATCGGTCTTGGCCCGCCCGCCCACGCTTTCGCGATAGCGGTTCAGGCGATACCCATCGATCACGTAGACCCGATGTCCGAGGGCGTGAGCCTCTTCAACCAGCGACAGGTGAAAGGTATTCGTCGCCTCCACCGCGATCTGGAGGGGGCCGGCGAAGGATCTGAGATACCGGCGAATCAAAGCGCGCTCATTGGCCACGGTTTGGACGCCGGACCTGGCCTGCACACAGAGCACGATTTCGGCCTTGCTGACATCAGCACCAATCAACACTGGTTCGACCTGCTTTGCCATCTGGGAGTCTCCCGACTAATGTGGGCTTGCTTGTCGGGGCTCACCAGCGCTGGCTTGCCTGGATCGTGGGTCCGGTGGTTTCAGCACCGGCCGATGGATTCCTTATCGGCGCTTAAGTGAGGGGCGGGACGAACTCTTTACTCGTCTGTGCCTTTCGGCCAGATGCGCAGCTAGTCCCTCCGCCCCGACAGGCTCTTTTCACCTGCCGCCGGCAAACATACAAGCGCAGCCGAACCGGAGCCCCGAAGGGGCGCGCCGCAGCGAAAGCGAGACATGGCGAGCTTTCGCAAGGCGCGGTGAGGCGAGCCATGAAGCGAGACGGGCACACCGGTCCCGACCATGGCAGCAATGCTGGCGCACAAAAAACCGGGCAGGGCCCGGTTTTTTGTCGCGCCTGAGGGCGCTCCTACTGCGGCACCAGCAGGAAGTTCATCTTGGTGCCGGCCAGCTCGATCACGTCGTTGGCGGCGAGCTTCACCGCCTGCACGTCGATTTCCTTGCCGTTGACCACCGGGCGCTTGACGCCGCCGCCCTGGCCGCCGACGTGGACGATGTAGTAGCCGTCGGCACGGCGCGTGATGGCCGCGACCTGGTCGCCCGGGCGGCCGAGCGTGGTCAGCGCCTTGGTCAGCACCAGTTCCTTGCCCGCGTTCGGGCCGCTGGCGACCTTGAGCTTGCCGACCATCGGCGTCGGCGGTGCCGCGGCCGGGGCCGGCGCGCCGCCGGCGGCAGCCTTGTTGGCATTGGCGTCGAAGGTCGCGCTGACCTGGCCCGGCCGGATGATCATCGTCTTCTCGAAGTCATCCTCTTCGCCGCCCGCATCGCCGTGGTACTTCAGCTGGTTGCGGCCCATCATGATGACGTCGCCGTTCGACAACGGGTGCTTGGCGACCTGCTTGCCGTTGACCTGGGTGCCGTTGGTGCTGTCGAGATCCTCCAGGAACGAATCCTGCAGGATCGTGATCACGACCGCGTGGTGCCCCGACACCGCCTTGTCGCCCGGGAACGGAATGTCGTTGTCGGGCGCACGGCCGATCGTCACGCGCGCCTTGTTGAGCGGCACTTCCTTGGTGACGCCGTTGGCATCGGTGACAACGAGTTTGGACACTAGAACCACTCCATCAGACGTTCATACCAGCGACGGCCCGGGGCGAACGAGGCGTCCACCCTTGCTAAGGCCACGGAAACATTATCTTTTCCCCCGCGGTCGTTGGCCAGGGTGACCAACGCCTTGGCCGCTTCGGGGAGATTATCAGCAAACTTTCCAAGGGTTAAGCCGATGGTCTGATCGTCGACCATGTCGCACAGTCCATCGGAACAAATCAGGATCACGTCGCCCACTTCGATCGGGTCTTCGATGATGTCGACCTTGACCTCGGGCTCGACGCCGAGCGCGCGCGTGACGATGTTCTTGCGCACCAGCTTCTTGGCGTCCTCGCGGCTGTAGTGGCCGCGCGCGATCAGTTCCTCGATCAGCGAGTGGTCGCGCGTGACCTGCTCGAAGCGGCCCTGGCGCAGGCGGTACAGGCGCGAGTCGCCGACGTAGGCGATCGACATGCGGTCGTGGTGGAACATGCAGGTCACCACCGTGGTGCCCATGCCGGCGCATTGCGGCTGCGTCTGCGACACGTTGTGGATGGTCTTGTGGGCCAGTTCGACCGCGCTCTTGAGCAGCAGCGCCTCGCGGCTGTTGCCGGAGGTCTCGTCGATCTCGCCGCCCTTGAGGCTCTTCCATTCCTTCTTGACGGTTTCGTGGACCGTGCTGATGGCCAGGCCCGAGGCGATCTCGCCGGCGTTGTAGCCGCCCATGCCGTCGGCCAGGATCAGCAGGCCCATGTCCTTGTCTTCGCCGACCGCATCCTCGTTGTTCTTGCGCACGCGACCCATGTCGGACAACAGGACGGTGGCCAGCTTGCCTTTGGCGCTCATGGGCTATTGCACCCTCAGCGCCGCGCGCAGCTCGGTGGCGAACTCGTTGCCGCGGGCATAGCGCCTGGCGAGGTCCTTGTCGAGCGCGCGATCGATGACGGCGTTGAGCGTGCCCGGCAGGTCGGGCCGCACCGTGGCGGCGGCCGGATGCGGCTCGTTGGCAATCTTGAACATCAGCGTGGCCATCGAGTCGGCGGTGAAGGGCAGGCTGCCGGTCAGCAGCTGGTACAGCGTAACGCCAAGCGAGAAGATGTCGGAGCGCCCGTCAACCTTCTTGCCCGACAGCTGCTCCGGCGACATGTAGCTCGGGGTGCCGAGCACCATGCCGGTCTTGGTCTTCGACGAGTCGGTGATGCGGGCGATGCCGAAGTCGGTGAGCTTGATGGTCTTGCTGTCCACCAGCCACATCAGGTTGGCCGGCTTGATGTCGCGGTGCACGACGCCCTGCTGGTGCGCGTAGTCGAGCGCGTCGGCCGCGTCGGCGATGATCTTGACCACGTCCGCAACCGGCATCAGCGCGGCCTGCTTGGTGTAACGCACCAGGTCATGGCCCTTCAGGAACTCCATGGCGATATAGCACAGGTCGTGCTCTTCGCCCGCATCGTAGATCGACACGATGTTCGGATGGTTCAGGCGGCCGGCGGTCTCGGCCTCGCGGAAGAAGCGCGCCTTGACGTCGGCCAGCTCGTCGGCCTCGAACTCCTGCGACAGCGCCATGGTCTTGATGGCGACGGTGCGGTTGATCTTCGGGTCCTTGCCCATGTACACGACGCCCATCGCGCCCTTGCCGAGTTCCTTCTCGACCTGGTAGCGGCCCAGCATGGGCTTCTCGGTCGAGGCCGCGTCCAGGATCATGGTGCCGCCCGGATGGCCGCCGCCGCCGCCGAGGATGACGGTCTCCGACATCTTCTTGGCGCGCGCGGTCTTCTGCCCGATGTCGCGGAACTTCGGGTTGATGCCGGCGATGTGCTGGAACACCGACTCGGCCTTGTTGAACTGGCGCTTGCGCTCGAAGTCGAGCGCGAGGTTGTACATCAGGTCCAGCACCTTGTCGTCCACCGGCTGGACGCGGCGGAACTTCTCCCAGGCCATGTCGAGCTGGCCCTGGCCCTGGAAGGCGAGGCCGAGCATCTTGTTGCTCTCGGCGCTTTCGGCCTCGGACGTCAGCTTCAGTTTCTCGGTCAGGCGCAGGCGCTTGATCGTCATGAACAGGTGGCCGCTGACCAGCAGCGTCGCCGGCAGCATCAGCTTGAGCCACAGCGCGCTGCCGGACATCAGCGTCAGCTCGGTGCCGATCAGCGCGACGGCGCCGGCCCCGGTCACGCCGGCGCCGAGCCCCGGCGACAGGCGCGGCAGCACGGTCGCCAGGTACACGCTGATCACCAGCAGCAGCAGCAACTCGAGCCAGCCGCCCCATTCGGGCCGCGTGTAGTAGTCCTGCTGGAGGATGGTCGAGACGGTGTGCGCCAGGATCTCGACCGGCCTGGTCTGCGGGTCGACCGGCGTCGGGAACGAGTCGCCCAGGCCCAGCGCCGTCGTGCCGATCAGCACGACCTTGTCCTTGAACGCGGCCGGCGGAATCTTGCCGCTGATGACGTCGAAGAACGAGGACACCGGGAAGGGCGGGCGGCCGTCCTTCTCGCCGTAGTAATGCGTGTACATCAGCAGCTCGGGGCCGGTCGCCAGCGTGATGCCGCCCATGGCGACGCCTTCACCGAGCCGGACCTCGATGTCCTCGGGCTTCAGGTTCAGCGCCTGCGCCGCCAGCATCAGCGCGAAGGAGCCGTAGATCTGGTCGAAGTGCCGCAATGCGAGTGCCTCGAAGCGGTTGGCGCCGTCGACGTCGAGCGTGTTGGTCAGGTGGCCGATGCCGGCCGCGACCTTGCCGAGCTCCGGCAGCGGCACGGCCACGCCTTCCTGCGTCGGCACCGGCAGCCAGCCGTTGCTGCGCGCGTTGACGCGGTCGACGACCCGGGTCAGCGCATTGCGGCTGACGTAGTCGGGCAGGCCCTCGGCGGGCCGGCCCGCCGGCTCGCCGAGCCCGGCGAAGGTCATCGCCAGCACGTTCGACGGGCCCTTGGCCATCGCCTCGGCCAGCACCTTGTCCACCGACAGCGCGCCCTGGGCTTCGGCGATCTTGGCCTTGATCGCGTCGAGGTCGGCGCCGAGCTTGGTGGCCAGTGGCGACGCGGCAAAGCTGCGCGCCAGCGGTGCGGCAGGCTTGTTGCGCGACGCGAGGTCCTTCAGCGAGTTGCCGAGCGCGGTGATCTCCGCGGGCGCGGCACCGACCGAGGACTGCTCGATCATCGCCGAGATCTCGTTGATGTACTGCAGCCCGGGGTCTTCCTGCGCCTCCGTGAACAGCACCGAATTGCCGACCGCCTTGGCGCCGCCCTCGCGCAGCAGGTCCATCATCGCGGCGTGCAGGTTGCGCGGCCACGGGAAGCGGCCGAGGTTGCGGATGCTCTCGTCGTCGATGGCGATGATCGCGACCTTGTCGCTCGGCGCGCGGTCGCGCGAGCGCACGCCGAGGTCGTAGGCGTAGCGCTCGAGTCCCTGGAAGCCGTCGCTGAACACGCCGTAGGCGAAAACGAAAAACAGCAGGACGAACGTCAGCGCTGCAAACCAGTCCTTGGACCAGATGCGTTCCTTCACAAGGGGCCGCCCCGAACTCCTCTGAGTTATGTCGCATACTACCCTGATTCCAAAGCCTTAAACAAAAGCCCGATGGCGAAAGCCAAGACCCATTTCGTCTGCCAGAACTGCGGTGCCAGCTTCCCGAAATGGGCCGGCCAATGCGCCGATTGCGGCGAATGGAACTCGCTGGTGGAGGCGGTCGCCGAGAAGGCCGGCCGCGGCGGCGGCGCCCCGGTCGCGGCCTTGCGGCGGCTGTCCGAAGTGCGCGCGGAGGACGCGCCGCGCGTGACCACCGGCATGGAAGAAATGGACCGCGTGCTGGGCGGCGGCCTGGTGCCCGGGGCGGTGATCCTGATCGGCGGCGATCCGGGGATCGGCAAGTCCACGCTGCTGATGCAGGTGCTCGGCGCGGTGCAGGGCCGGCTGCGCGCGGTGTACGTCACCGGCGAGGAATCGCTGTCGCAGGTCAGCTTGCGCGCCCAGCGCCTGGGACTGAAGTCGCTGGACGTGCCGGTGCTGTCGGAGACCGCGGTGGAGCAGGTGCTGGCGCAGCTCAGGGCCGAGAAGCCCGGCCTCGCGGTGATCGACTCGATCCAGACGCTGTACACGGACGCGCTCGACTCGGCGCCCGGCTCGGTGTCGCAGCTGCGCGAGTGCGCGGCGCAGCTGGTGCGCCACGCCAAGTCCACCGGCTGCGCGGTGATCCTGGTGGGCCACGTCACCAAGGAAGGCGCGATCGCCGGGCCGCGCGTGCTCGAGCACATGGTGGACACGGTCCTGTACTTCGAGCACGACGCCGGCAGCCGCTTCCGCATCGTGCGCGCGGTCAAGAACCGCTTCGGCGCGGTCAACGAGCTCGGCGTGTTCGCGATGACCGACGCCGGGCTCAAGGAAGTCAGCAATCCGTCGGCGCTGTTCCTGTCGCGGCACGAGACGCCGGTGCCCGGCAGCGTGGTCACGGTGACGCGCCAGGGCAACCGGCCGCTGCTGGTCGAGGTGCAGGCGCTGGTCGATCCGACGCGGCTGGAAATCCCGCGACGCGTGACACTGGGCCTCGAGGCCAATCGCCTGCACATGCTGCTCGCCGTGCTGCACCGCCACGGCGGTGTGTCGCTGGGCGACCAGGACGTCTTCGCCAACGTCGTCGGCGGCATGCGCATCCAGGAAACCGCAGCCGACCTGCCGCTGCTGCTCGCGGCGCTGTCGAGCTTCCGCGGCAAGGCTGTGCCCAACGACACCATCGTGTTCGGTGAGGTCGGGCTAGCCGGTGAGATCCGGCCCGTGGCCGGCGGCGAGGAGCGCCTGCTCGAAGCAGCCAAGCAAGGATTCAGGCGCGCGATCGTGCCGGAGGCCAACAAGCCGCGGAAGGGCGCGAAGATCGACATCGATGTGATGCCGGTGTCGCGGCTGCGGCAGGCGCTGGAGCTTCTGTAGGGCGGCATTCCATGCCGCCGATGTCGGCAAGGGATTGCCGACCTACACGAGCCAGGTGAGCGCCGACGCGCTCGAGCCGATCAGCGCGCACGCCACCAGCGTGCGGATGATCCCCGCGTCGTAGCGGATCAGGGCGATCGCGGCGCCGGCGGCGATCGTGGCCGCGATCCAGTCGAAGTCGCCGCCCGGCAGCCACAGCACGTGGCCGGCGAAGAACACGGCGAGGTTGGCGATCACGCCGACGACGGCGGCGGTCACCGCGGTGAGCGGCGCCGTGAGCTTCACGTCCTCGCGCGTGGCTTCGACCAGCGGCCCCCCCAGCAGGATGAACAGGAACGACGGCAGGAACGTGAACACCGTGGCGACCAGCGCGCCGGCGAAACCGGCGCCGAGGAAGCCGACGAAGGCGACGACCATGATCAGCGGCCCCGGCGTGGTCTCGCCGAGCGCCAACCCGTCGATCATCTGCGGCGCGGTCAGCCAGCCGTACTTCACCACCGCGGCCTGCACCACGTAGGGCAGCACGGCGTAGGCGCCGCCGAACGTGACCAGCGCCGCGCCGGTGAAGAACGCGCCCATGCGCGACAGCGGGTGGTCGGCGCCGACGGCCAGCACCAGCGCGCCCCAGGCCAGGCTCCCGAGGGCGACGCCGACCACCAGCGTGCGCACGAAGCGGGTTCGCGAATGGCGCGCGTGCGCCGGCGGCGGCGTGTCGTCGTCGATCACCGCCGCATCGCGCTGGGCCAGGACGGGGTCGCGCGCGGGTGGCGCGAAGCGCGCCGGCGCCAGGCGCCCGCCGGCGAAGCCGATGGCTGCGGCGGCGACGATGACCCGCGGGAACGCCAGGTCGGCGAAGACCAGCGCGGTGAAGGCGAGCGCCGCGATCCCCCACAGCACCGGATCGTGCAGCGCGCGCCGGCCGACGCGCCACGCCGCGTACAGCACGATCGCGGTCACCGCCGGCTTCAGGCCATACAGCACGCCGGCGACCGCGGGCACCTGTCCGTACCTGACGTAGATCCACGACAGCGCGACGAGGAGGAAGAACGACGGCAGCACGAACAGCACGCCGGCGGCGATGCCGCCGCGCGCGCCGTGCAGCAGCCAGCCGATGTAGGTGGCCAGCTGCTGCGCCTCGGGGCCCGGCAGCACCATGCAGTAGTTCAGCGCGTGCAGGAAGCGGCGCTCCGAAATCCAGCGCCGCCGCACGACGAGTTCGTCGTGCATGATCGCGATCTGCCCGGCCGGCCCGCCGAACGAGATGAACCCCAGGCGCAGCCACCAGCGCAGCGCCGCACCGAAGCTCACCGGGTCCGGCGGGCCGGCGCCGGTCGTCACCGGTAGCCCATGATCTGCGACGGGTACCAGCTGTGGCGCTCGTTCTCGAGGTGCTTGCACCAGGTGTAGAGCGCGTCGTACAGCGTCATGCCGACGGCCAGCATCTGGTGGTCGTCCGGGATGTTGGCCGACAACCCGAGCGAAATGGCGAGCAACCCCGGCGCCTGCGGCGAGCGCGACAGCGTATCGGTGTCGGCCGCGCGCACGATGTTGGCCAGGCGGTCGAGCGCGGGATCCTCCAGCCCGTATTTCTTCAGCACGGCGTCGAAGCTGCACAGCGGGCCGTTGTGGGTCAGCTCGACGCCGGGCACGTCGTACGGGATGGCGTCGAGCCGCCGCGCTTCCGGCAGCACGTCGGCCGGCGGCACGTACAGGAACTCGGCGTCCTGGTCGACGAAACGCCGGATCAGCCAGGGGCAGGCGATGCGGTCGATCTTGGGACGTTCGCGGGTGATCCACTTCATGGGTTTCCTCCTTGCGGACCGGCAAGGGGAGGCGTGTGCGAGCACGTAATAAAAAATCGCGCCCATGTTCCCTCCAGCCGTTGCCGGTTGAAGGCAGAACTTGGACGCGCATCTCACGTTGACGATGGGCGCATCTGACGGGGCGCCTGCCGCGGACCCCGTGGTCGAAGGCTACTCCCGTGCGATGATTCCGCGCAACCGCTCCCGGAGGGCTGTTTCGTGACGAACCTGGTCCTGGCTGCCGTGACCTTCGCGGCGATGCACCTGCTGATCTCGGGCACGCGCGTGCGCGGCGTGCTGGCGGCGCGGCTCGGCGAAAAAGCGTTCCGCGGCCTGTTCTCGGCGGCCTCGGCGATGGTGCTGGGCTGGCTGATCTGGGCCTACGCGCAGGAGCGCCAGCCGATGCTGACGCCGCTGACCGACTGGCGCTGGCTGTCGGCGGTGCTGGTGCTGGTCGCGTTCACCTTCATCGTGTTCGGACTCACCACGCCCGGCCCGACCATCGTCGGCGGCGAGAAGCTGATGACGCGCGAGGATCCGGCGCGCGGCATCCACCGCGTCACGCGCCATCCGTTCCTGTGGGGCATCGCGCTGTGGGCGCTGGTGCACGCGCTGTTCAACCCGGATCCGGCGAACCTGTGGTTCTTCGGCACGTTCCTGTTCGTGGCCGCGGCCGGCACGTTCTCGATCGATGCCAAGCGCGAGGCGGCCTACGGCGAGGCGTGGCAGCGCTACGCGCAGCTGACGTCGAACCTGCCGTTCGTGGCGATCGCGCAGCGCCGCAACCGGCTGGCGCTGGCGGAGATCGGCTGGCTCAGGGCCGGCGCGGCGATCGCCGCCTACGTGGTGCTGTCGCTGCTGCACGCCGGGTTCTTCGGCCTGCCGCCGTTTTAAGGGGACGCACACCTTTTTCCTGGAAAAAGGTGTGCGTCCCCTTTTTTCAGGCCGTTGCCTCGGCGGTTTTCGCCGGCAGCGCCGGCGGCCGGATGCGCGCGGTGCGCACCACGTTGGCCTGGGTCTCGGTGATCTCGATCACGTAGTCGCGCACGCGCACCTGCTTGCCCGGCTTGGGGATGTCCTCGAGTTGCTCGAGCACCAGGCCGTTGACGGTGCGCGGCCCCGCGGTCGGCAGCTTCCAGCCGAGCGTGCGGTTGAGCGTACGGATGGTGATGCTGCCGTTGACCAGGTAGCTGCCGTCGGCTTCCATCGAGACGTTCTTGGCGCGTGCCGCCGGGTCCGAAGTGAACTCGCCGACCACCTCCTCGAGGATGTCGGCCAGCGTGACCAGTCCCTGGATGTCGCCGTACTCGTCGACCACGAAGCCGATGCGGCGCTTCTGGTTCTGGAAGTTGAGCAGCTGCTGGTTCAGAGGCGTGCCCTCCGGGATGTAGTACGGCTCGCGTGCGTTGGCGAGCAGGTCCTGCGGGTCGAACACGTCGGCCGAGAGCGACTTCAGCGCGTTGCGCAGGTGGATGATGCCGCGCACGTCGTCGATCGAGCCGTTGTACAGCGGCAGGCGCGTGTGCTGGCTGCCCACCAGCTGCGCCTTGATCCGGTCGGGCGGGTCGGTCAGGTCGACGCCGACGATCTCGTTGCGCGGCACCATGATGTCCTCGACCGTGGCCTTCTCGAGGTCGAGCAGCGACAGCAGCATGCGCTGGTGGCGCTGCGGGATCATCGCCCCGGCCTCGGCCACCACCGAGCGCAGTTCCTCGGTCGACAGGCTGTGCTGCGCGGCCTCCTCGGGCGATACGCCGAAGAGGCGCAACAGCCCGTTGCTGAACAGGTTGACCAGCAGGACCAGCGGCAGCAAGGGCCAGCGGATCACCCAGTAGACGAAGCCCGCCGGCAGGCCGACCCGGTCCGGGTGGATGGCGGCGAGGGTCTTGGGGGTGACCTCGCCGAAGACCAGGATCAGCAGCGTGATCGCGGTCGTGCCGGCGGAGAGCGCCAGTTCCTCCGAGACGCCGAACTCCTCGTAGACCCTGAGCGAAATCACCGTGGCCACCATCACGGCCATGGCGTTGACGATGTTGTTGCCGACGAGGATGGTCCCGATCAGGCGGTCGGGTCGGGCGAGCAGGCGCTCTGCCAGGCGCGCGCCGCGATGGCCGGCCTTGGCCATGTGCCGCAAACGGTACCGGTTCAGGGTCATCAAACCGGTTTCGGAGCCCGAGAAGAATGCCGACAGCGTCAACAGCAGCCCGAGCAGGGCGAACAGCATCGGCAGCGATATGTCGTCCAAGTCGAAGCGGTCCTGGCCTGCGGGAGGGCGGCCCTCCTAAGTACGGGCCGCCGGGCCGCGCGTCAAGCAAAAGCGCCTAACAGTACTTTAGGAATATCCCGCAAGCGATTGATTACAAGACGAACTCATCGATCACTAACTTGCTGCCGAAATAAGCCAGGACGAGGATCAGCAGCCCGTACCCCAGCAGGGTCCAGTGGAGCGCGGTGCGGCCCCGCCAGCCCCGGCGCCAGCGTCCCCACAGCAGGGTGCCGAACACCGCCCAGGCCGCGACCGAGAGCACGGTGTGGGCGAGGTAGCGCGTGGTCAGGCCTTCGATGAACAGCAACCCCGACAGCAGCGACAGGCTCAGCATGACGAAGCCCAGCGCGATCAGCAGGAACAGCCAGCGCTCCATGGTCTGCAACGGTGGCAGCGCCTGGACCAGCCGGCGCGGCGACTTGCCATGCAGCAGCGCGTCCTGCAGCGCCAGGGTGACGGCCTGCGCCGCGGCCAGCGTCAGCAGCCCCGCGCCCAGCAGGGACAGGGCGATGTGCAGCTGGATGGCGAATTCGGCGTTCATGGCAGGTTCGCGGGATCTGGCGCGACCTTAACAAAAAACGTGTGATGCAGGTCAAAAATCCGCTTTGTCATCCGGAAGTTGGCTGGAAATCCCGTGCTAGTATCGGTCGCATCTCGGGGGAGATCACCAAGCGCATGCGCATCAAGGTGCTGGGCTGCAGTGGAGGCGTCGGCCCCGGCCTGCGCACCACCAGCCTGCTCGTCAACGACGAGATCCTGATCGACGCGGGCACCGGCGTCGGCGACCTGTCGCTGGCGCAGATGGCGCGCATCAGCGACGTCTTCCTCACCCACGCGCACCTCGACCACGTCGCCGGCCTCGCGTTCATGGCCGACAACTTGTTCGACCTGGTCAATCGGCCGGTGAAGGTGCACGCCACCGCCGACACGCTCGGGGTGCTGCGCGAGCACCTGTTCAACTGGAAGCTGTGGCCGGACTTCTCGAAGCTGCCGGACGAGAAGAACCCGCTGCTGACCTGGCATGAGCTCAAGCCCGGCGAGCGCTTCAAGTTCAACAGCCACACGCTGCATGCCTTCGGCGTCACGCACACCGTGCCGGCCGTCGGCTACGCGCTCGAAGGCGAACATGGCACGTTCGCGTTCAGCGGCGACTGTTACGCCACGGACGAGCTGTGGGCCATCTTCAACGCGCTGCCGAAGCTCGAAAAACTGGTGATCGAGGTGGCGTTCACCAACGACGACGCCGAGCTGGCCAAGGTCTCGCGGCATTTCACGCCCGCGCTCCTCGGCTCCGAGATCGCCAAGCTCAGGCACAAGCCGAAGCTGTACCTGACGCACCACAAGCCGGGCTGCGAGGCCGACATCGAGAAGGAGTGCCGCGAGGCGCTGGCCGGCTGGGATTACGACCACCTGCGACGTGGAGACGTGATCTCGCTTTGATGTCACCCCGGCGAAAGCCGGGGTCCAGCCTCCCAGAAACTGGATTCCGGCTTTCGCCGGAATGACAATGCCGCTCCATGTTCGATTCCCTCTCCAGACGCCTGTCCGCCGCGCTCGACGCGCTGCGCGGCCAGGGCCGCCTCACCGAAGACCAGATCAAGGGCGCCGCGCGCGACCTGCGCATGGCGCTGCTCGAGGCCGACGTCGCGCTGCCGGTGGTGCGCGATTTCGTCGACAAGGTCCGCACGCGCGCGCTCGGGACGGAAGTCACGCAGAGCCTGACGCCCGGGCAGGCCTTCCTGCGCCTGGTGCACCAGGAGCTGACCGCGGCCCTGGGCGGGGCCTCCGAGTCGCTGAACCTGCGCGCCGTGCCGCCGGCGGTGGTGCTGATGTGCGGCCTGCAGGGCTCCGGCAAGACCACCACCACCGGCAAGCTGGCGCTGCGGCTGCGTGAAGTCGAGAAGAAGAATGTCGTCGTCGCCTCGGCCGACGTCTACCGGCCCGCGGCGATCGAACAGCTGAAGACCGTGGCCGCGCAGGCCGGCGTCGAGTGGTTTCCCAGCCAGGCCGGCGAGGCGCCGCTGGCGATCGCGGTCGCGGCGCTGGCGCACGCCAGGAAGCGTTTCGCCGACGTGCTGCTTCTGGACACCGCGGGCCGCACCACCGTGGACGAGGCGATGATGCAGGAGATCGCCGCGCTGCACCGCGCGGTGAAGCCGGTCGAGACCCTGTTCGTGGTCGACGCCATGACCGGCCAGGATGCGGCCAACGTGGCCAAGGCCTTCGCCGACCGCGTGCCGCTGACCGGCGTGATCCTGACCAAGGCCGACGGCGACGCACGCGGCGGCGCCGCGCTGTCGGTGCGCGCCGTCACCGGCGCGCCGGTCAAGTTCCTCGGCACCGGCGAGAAGCTCGACAAGCTCGAGGCCTTCCACCCCGACCGCATCGCCGCGCGCATCCTGGGCGAGGGCGACATGCTGTCGCTGATCGAGGAGACGGTCCAGAAAGTCGATCGCGACAAGGCGGAGAAGTTCGCCGAGAAGCTCAAGAAAACCCGCGGCTCGTTCGACCTGGAGGATTTCCGCGAGCAGCTGGCCCAGATGCAGTCCATGGGCGGCATCGCCTCGATGCTGGAAAGGCTCCCTGGCGCGGCGCAGCTTCAGG
Source organism: Gammaproteobacteria bacterium (assembly GCA_052386975.1). Classification (GTDB taxonomy): domain Bacteria; phylum Pseudomonadota; class Gammaproteobacteria; order Nevskiales; family Nevskiaceae; genus JACPFV01. The sequence continues at coordinate 22,154 of JBQTJQ010000182.1, forward strand.
ACCGCCTGAAACAGGCCAATCCGGAGAAGGACGTGAAACGCTCGATCGCCATCATCAACTCGATGACGCGCAAGGAGCGCCGTTTTCCGGACCACTTGAAGGCATCCCACCGCCGCCGCATCGCCGCCGGCAGCGGCACCCAGGTGCAGGACGTCAACAAGCTGATGCGCCAGTTCGAGCAGGCCCGGGACATGATGAAAAAGGTGGCTGGCGGCGGCATGGCCAAGCTGATGCGTGGGTTTTCCGGGCGCCTCCCCCCGGGTTTTCCCAAGTCCTAGATTTCGCTTTATTTTTGGCCGGAAATCGTTAAAATACGCGCCCTTTCGCGGCCCCTGGCCGCGTTTTTAGCAGACAAATCAATGGTCAAAATCCGTTTGGCGCGCGCAGGCGCGAAGAAGCGTCCGTTCTACCACCTGGTGGCGACGGACAGCCGCAATCCGCGCGACAGCCACTACATCGAGCGGCTGGGCTACTACAACCCGCTGGCCACCGGCGGCGAGCAGAAGCTGGTGGTCGACCAGGCCCGCATGGAGTACTGGACCAAGAACGGCGCGCAGGTCTCCGACCGCGTTGCGTTCCTGGTCAAGGGCGAGCCGGCCAAGGCCAAGGCCGAGGCGACGAAGGCCGCCTGAGGTTCCCCATGCCGGGCATGGTTGAGCTCGGCCGGGTGGTAGGCGCGTTCGGCATCAAAGGCTGGGTGCGCCTGCGGTCCTACACGGATCCCCAAGAAGCCATCCTGCGCTATCGCACCTGGCTCATCGGCGGGCGCGAGTGGCAGGTGGTCGAGGGACGCGGGCAAACCGACGGCATCGTGGTTGCGCTGGCGGGGATCGGGGATCGCGATGCCGCCGCGGCATTGCGCGGAGCGGTGATCGAGGTGCCTCGATCGGCGCTGCCGAAGCCGAAACGCGGCGAGTTTTACTGGGCCGACGTGCTGGGCAGTGAAGTGGTCAGCACGGCGGGCGCGCAGCGGGGGACGCTCGAGAGCGTGACCAGCAACGGCGCGCAGGACGTGAGGGTGGTGAAGGGCGA
>JBQTJQ010000183.1:0-5555 GCA_052386975.1 Gammaproteobacteria bacterium
AGCTTGAGGTCCTCGATCGAGCGGTCGAGCCCTTTCTTGCGCGCGTCCGCCTCGCCCAGTGCCTCGTACAGGTCCGCCGCGCCCAGCACGATGCTGCGCTCGTCGGCGCAGCGGTTGGCATTCGCCAACACGCGCCGGTCGAGCAGCTGCTGCATCGGCCTGGCTTGCGGCTTGAGCAGCGCGCGCCGCTCCGCGGCCGCCAGCGGCTCGGTGCAGGCCATCACGCGCGACAGCTCGTACGGCAGTTCGCAGCCCAGCGGCCCGGCCAGCACCGCCGGCGCGGCCCTGGCGCAGCCGGCGATGTCCCTGGCGCTGGCCGCGCGCATCAGCTCCAGCCGGTCCACCCACGACGCGGCCTTGGCGTCGCGCGCCAGCGCATCGCGCACCGCGGGCGGCTGCGCGCCGAGCCAGTCGAGCCCGCCCTTGGCGTCGTAACGCGCGTGATGCGCGCGCAGCACCTCGCGCGCGGCGGCAACCGAGGCGCCGCCGCCGTCCTTGACCCTGGCCTTCACCGCCTCGAGCGAATCGCGCCCCGTCGTGGCGAACAGCCAATCGTAGAAATCCTTGCGGGTCTGCTCGCCGAGGATGCGGCCCAGCTCCTGCCCCTGGTCGTTGAACAGCAGGTAGGTGGGCATGGCCTTGACGCCCCACGCGGCCTGCCACTTGGCGCCGACCGGCGAGTCGGCGTCGAGCTCGACGACCACGGCTTCCCTGTGCACGCGCTCCCACTCGGGCCCGGTGAGCACGTTCTTGGCCATGTAGTAGCAGGAGTAGCACCACGGCGCGGTGAAATCGACCAGCACCGGCGCGCGGCGCGCGCGCGCCTGGGCCAGCGCCTCGGTGAACGGATCGGAGCCCTCGGTCGCGGCCGGCGCGGCCACGGCGGGAGCGACGGCAAGGACCAGCGACAGCAGCAGCCAGCGTTTCATGTTCAGGGTCCTGCGGGCAGTGGCGGAGCGTCCGCCGGCCGTGACGAGGGGTAGATGATGCGCACGGTCCAGGCCTTGTGGGTCTTCGGGTCGTGCAGGTTGGAAGTGCCGCGGTACTCGAGCAGGCGCCGCTGGCCCGGCTCGTACAGGATGTACAGCGGGTCGGCCAGCAGCCGCAGCCACGTCGCCGGCTCCACCTTGAGTTGCACGCTGGGCTTGCCCTCGAAGTCGCGATCCTCGATGCGCCGCGCGCGGAACTTGTAGGTGTCGAGGTTGCCGGCGACGACGAACCTGAACGCCAGCGTCTGGCCGGCCATCAGCTCGGCGAAATGGTCGCGCAGGAAGCTGTGGAACCCGGAGTCGGCGGCCATCGCGCCCTCGCGCTCGATCGTGGCGGTTTCGGGCTTCTTTGCGCCGTAACCCTGCTTCTTGAGCTCAATGCCGTCGGGCTTCACCGCGGTGACGGCCTCCATGTAGCCGCCGCCCGTTGCCAGCTGCAGCGTGTACATCGGCACGTAGGGATCGGCGCTGAAATCGAGGTCCTTGTGGCCGATGCGGCTGCCGTCGGGCGCGTAGTAGTCGATCGTGCCGCCGCGCCAGCGATCGCCGGTGACGCGCTGCTGGTGGACTTCCGTGTACAGGAACTTGCCGCTGTCGAGGTCGTAGGCGTAGCCGTGGAACGCGAGCGTCCGCGCCGCGTCCTGCGCGAAAGCGGGCGCGGCCAGCGCGAGCGCGCCGATGACGGGGAACCATCGCATGGCGCGCATGATACCTGCCGCGGCCTCAAGGCCGGGTGAACCGGTAGTGCGCGACGCCCCACTCCGCGCCGCCGCGGTAGCCGAACAACTCGGCCACCGCCATGTAGAACATGCGCCAGCGCTGCAGCCAGACCGCCGCGTCCGCGCCATAGGCGCCGCGGAACACCTCGAGGATCTCGCCGCGGTGGGCGTCCATGCCGGCGAGCCAGTGGTTGGCGGTGCGCTGGTAATGCGCGCCCTCGACCCACCATTGCTGCTGGAGCTTCAGGTCGTCCTGGAACCCGGCGAGCAGCCGCGCCGACGGCATCAGCCCGCCGGTGAAGAAGTGCCGCGTCATCCAGTCGCTGCCGTCGCGGTCCTCGAACGGATAGGCCAGAGCCTTGTGGGCGAACACGTGCACGAACAGCGCGCCGCCGGGCTTGAGCCAGCGGGCGACCTTCGCGAGCAGCTTCTGGTAGTTGCGCATGTGCTCGAACATTTCGACCGACAGGACGCGGTCGAATTCCCCGGCCCCGAACTCGAATTCGGCGACGTTGCCGGTGCGGATGGTGACGTTGCCCAGCCCGCGCTCGCGCGCCCGCGCCTCGATGAACTCGCGCTGCCCGCTTGAATTGGACAGGCCGGTGACCTGCGCGCGTGGATAGCGCTCGGCCAGCCACAGCGACACCGAGCCCCAGCCGCAGCCGAGGTCGAGGATGCGCTCGCCGTCGGCGACGCCGGCGCGCTGCGCGCACAGCTCGAGCATCGACTCCTCGGCCTGCGCCAGGGTCGCGCCCGGCGACGGATACAGGCAGCAGGAGTACTTCAGCCGCGGCCCGAGGTGCAGCCGGAAGAATTCCGCCGGTACCTCGTAGTGCTGGGCGTTGGCGTCCTGGGTGTGGATCGCGATCGGGCTCGCGCGCAGCTCGCGCGCGAACTGTGCGTGGCGCGCGGCCGGATCACCTGCGGATTCGTCGCGCAGGCGCTGCGCGACCAGCCGGCGCATGCCGAATCGCGCCAGCGCGTCGGGGATCAGGCCACGCTCGCACAGGTCGATGACGCTCATGCTTTTCAAAGGTGTCAGACACCTTTGAAACGGTTCGGCGGCCATGGAACCAGGGCACTGGTGGTGCGGATGTACTCGGCGTAGCCGGGCTTTCGCTTCGCCATGTCTTCCTCGAGGATCGGCACGCCCGACAGCTTCATCAGCAGCGCCGCCATCACCACCGGCGCGGCCAGCGACAGCCAGCCCCACGGCGCGCCGAGCGCCAGCGGCACGTACGCCAGCCAGTGCACGCACTCGAAGAAATAGTTCGGATGGCGCGAGTAGCGCCACAGCCCGTCGCGGCAAACCTTGCCGCGATTGGCGGGATCCGCGCGGAAGCGCTCCATCTGGCGGTCGGCCAGGCCCTCGCCGGCGACGGCAACGATCCAGACCAGGCCCGCTAGGGCGAAGGCCGCGATCGGCGGATCGCTCGAGCGGAACGCCACCGGCAGGAACGCGCTGGCCGACAGCAGCAGCGTGAACACGTTCTGGAACTGGAAGAACCAGAACATGTTGCGGTCGGCGGCGGCGCCCCAGCGCGCGCGGAACTGCGCGTAGCGGAAATCCTCGGGCTTGCCGGCGTTGCGCAGCCACAGGTGCAGGCCCAGCCGCACGCCCCAGGTCGCGCCCATCAGCCCGAGCGCCAGGCGCACGGGCTCCGGCGCGCTGCCGGCGGCGGCGTAGAACACGGCGAGGAAGCCGAGCGTGAACGCCCAGATCGGGTCGACCAGCCCGGCGTTGCGCGTGCGCAACTGCAGCAGCCACGCACCGGTCTTGGCGGCGACGACGATGGCGACGGTGGCGAGGAACGCGGCGAGCGGGCTCATGTCAGTGCCGCGTCGAGGCGCCGGCCCTGGCCTCGGTCGCGTCGAACAGGCGCTGCATCTCGGCGACGCTGTAGCGGTACGACTTGCCGCAGAACTCGCAGGTCACCTCAACCTCGCCGCGCTCGTGGACCAGGCTCTCGAGTTCCTTGCGGCCCAGCGACACCAGCATGGTCGAGATGCTGGCGTGGCTGCAGCGGCACACCAGCGCCACCGGCTTGGCGCGGAACACGCGGATGTCCTCGCCCGGGAACACCTTCAGCATCAGCTCCTCGGTCGGCGTCGCGGCCAGCTCGGCCGGCGACAGCGTGGCGAACAGCACCTGCAGGTGCTGCCAGTGCGCGTCGTCGTCATCGCCTTCGCGGGCCGGCAAGCGCTGGATCAGCAGCCCGCGCAGGCGCTCGCTGTCGCCGGCGAAGCACAGGCGCGTGGCGAGCTGCTCGGATTGCGTGAAGTAGCGCTCGAGCGCGAGCGCGAGAGTCGCGCCGCGCGCCTCGACCAGCGCCTGGTAGTTCTGGCCGCCGCGCGCCGCCTCGACCACCAGGCCGAGGACGCCGCCGTTCATCAAGGCGTCGAGCCCGCCGGCGGCGTTGGCGTCGGCCTTGGCCATGCCGCGGATGTTGAGGTCGGGGTCGGACTGCGCCACCAGCAATTTCAGCGGCCCCTTGCCGTGCTGGAACTGCAACGACAGGCGGCCCTTGAAGGCGGTCTGCGCGGCCAGCAGCGTGATCGCGACGCAGGATTCGCCGACCAGCCGGCGCACGTCGGGCGAATAGTTGCGATGGCCGAGCATGTCGGTGACGCCGGTCTCGATCTCGACCCAGGCGCCGCGCACGTTGCGATGCTCGAACAGGAAGGGAGTTACCGAGTCGGGCATGAAAAAGGGTCAGATGAATTTTCCGACGGATTCTACGCGCGCATCACGGAGGTGGGAAAATTCATCTGACCCTTTTTCCTCAGCCCTTCAGCTTTTCCTTCAGCAGCCGGTTCAGCTCGGCCGGGTTGGCCTTGCCGCCGGTCGCCTTCATGGCCTGGCCGACGAAGAAGCCGAACAGCGCCTCCTTGCCGGCGCGGTACTGGGCCAGCTGGGATGGGTTCCTCGCCAGCACGTCGTCGATGGCCTTCTCGATGGCGCCGGTGTCGGTGATCTGGCGCAGGCCTTTCTTGTCGATGATCGAATCCGCGCTGCCCTCGCCCGCCATCATCGCCTCGAACACTTCCTTGGCGATCCTGCCGGAGATGGTGTTGTCGGCGATGCGCTTGAGCAGGCCGGCGAGCGCGGCCGACGACACCGGAGAAGCGCCGAGGTCCCTGCCGGCCTTGTGCAGCGCGCCGAGCAGGTCGGTGGTGGTCCAGTTCGCGCAGAGCTTGGGATCGGCGCCCGACTCCTTGACCACGGCTTCGTAGAAGTCCGCCAGCGCTTTCTCGCCGGTGAGCACCCCGGCGTCGTAGGCCGGCAGGCCGTATTGCTTCATGAAGCGCTGGCGTTTGGGCTCGGGCAGCTCCGGCAGGCTCGCGCGCACCTGCGCGACGAACTCGGCACTGCAGGTGACCGGCAGCAGGTCCGGGTCCGGGAAGTAGCGATAGTCCATCGCCTCTTCCTTGACGCGCATGGTGCGCGTCTCGCCGGTGTCCGGGTTGAACAGGCGCGTCTCCTGCACGATCTTGCCGCCGCCTTCGATCACCTCGATCTGGCGCGCGACCTCGAACTCGATGGCCTTCTCGACGAAGCGGAACGAGTTGATGTTCTTGGTCTCGGTGCGGGTGCCGAACTTGTCCGAACCTTTCTTTCGCACGGATACGTTTGCGTCGCAGCGGAACGAGCCTTCCTGCAGGTTGCCGTCGCAGATGCCCAGGTACACCACCAGCTGGTGGACCTGCTTCATGTAGGCGACCGCCTCGGCGGCGCTGCGCAGGTCGGGCTCCGACACGATCTCGATCAGCGGCGTGCCGGCGCGGTTCAGGTCGATGCCGGTGGCGGCGCCGAAGCCTTCGTGCAGCGACTTGCCGGCGTCCTCTT
>JBQTJQ010000184.1:0-10475 GCA_052386975.1 Gammaproteobacteria bacterium
CCGAGTCGGCCCAGTCGGTGTGGGTGTTGTGGGTCAGCGTCATGTAGCGCACGCCGAGGTCGTAGTAGGCGCGCAGCGCGCCGAGCGAGTTCTCGATGGCGTGGCCGCCTTCCATGCCGAGCAGCGAAGCGATGCGGCCGTCGCGGTGCGCGGCGCGGATCTCGGCCACCGTGCCGGTGGCGCGCAGCGCTTCGGGATAGCGAGCGATGACGCGCCGGGCGATGTCGATTTGCTCGAGCTGGGTCGCGGCGAAGCCGCTGCCTTCGCCGGGCACGTACACCGACCAGAACTGCGCGCCGACGCCGCCGGCACGCAGGCGCGCGAGGTCGGTGTGGCCGGGCACCGTGCCGCGCAAGTCGTAGGCGGCGACGTCGCCGGGGGCGGTGGGGTCGAGGCGGATCGCCCAGGGCAGGTCGTTGTGGCCGTCCACCAGGATCGCGTCGCGCAACAGCGCGAGTGCGTGGGCGAGGGGATCATCGGCGGGCCTGGGCGCGGCCTGGCAGCCGGCGATCAGCGAGAGTCCCGCCAGGGCGGGGAGCCAGTTCGAGCGTTCCTGCATGGCCGGAACTCCGGTGCCGCGCCAGAAAAGAAGTGGTGGGACGTGTAGGACTCGAACCTACGACCTACTGATTAAGAGTCAGCAGCTCTACCAACTGAGCTAACGTCCCAGCGAGGGGAAAATTGGGGTGACCGACGGGGCTCGAACCCGCGACAACCGGAATCACAATCCGGGACTCTACCAGCTGAGCTACGGCCACCATTGACTGTGCCCGGGGCTTTCCGGGGCCGCGCATCTTAATGGAAATCACCCCCCGAGGAAACCGCCCTTAGTGGGCCCCGGCCTTGGCGCCCCAGACCTCTTTGAGGCGCGCGTCACGCCCGCAGCCGCCGCGGTAGAACTTGTAGCGGACCGGGTTCTTCTTGTAGTAGTCCTGGTGGTAGTCCTCGGCCGGGTAGAACGTGCCCGCCTCGGCTATCTCGGTGTAGATGGTGACACCCAGCTGTTTCGCCACGTCGGCCCGGGTGCTCTCGGCCAGCTTCCTCTGCTCGGCGTCGTGCACGAAGATGGCGGTGCGGTATTGGCTGCCGTGATCGCAGAACTGCCGGTCCTTCACCGTCGGGTCGACGCTGTGCCAGTACGCCGCCAACAACTTGACGTAACTGACCTTGGCCGGGTCGTAGCGCACCTCGACCGCCTCGGCGTGGCCGGTTCGGCCCGCGGAAACTTCCTCGTACGTCGGCTTGGCGGTCTGGCCGCCGATGTAGCCGCTCACCGCGGAGATCACGCCGGGTACTTTCTCGAAGTCGGACTCGGTGCACCAGAAGCAGCCGCCGGCGAAGGTGGCGACGGCCTCGCTCGCGAGGGCGGCAGGAGCGGCCGCCAGCAACGCGGCGGCCGTGACGAGGCGCAGCTTCACGTGCGCAGCTCGCGGGCTTTCTCGCCCGCCGGCACGAACTCGAGCGCCAGGCCGTTGTTGCAGTAGCGCAGGCCGGTGGGCTCCGGGCCGTCGTCGAACACGTGGCCCTGGTGGCCGCCACAGCGCCCGCAGTGGTACTCGGTGCGCGGCACGAACAGCTTGAAGTCGCGGCTGGTGCCGACGTGGCCCTTGATTACGTCGAAGAAACTCGGCCAGCCGGTGCCGCTCTCGTACTTCATCTTCGCGTCGAACAGCGGCAGGTAGCACGCGGCGCAGATGAACGTGCCCTCGCGCTTCTCCTTGTTCAGCGGGCTGGAGCCGGGGCGCTCGGTGTCCTCTTCGAACAGGATGGCGTAGCGCTCGGGCGACAGGATCTTCTTCCACTCGTCCTTGGACTTCTTCAGCGGGGCGACGGTGGGCTCGGCCGGCGTGGCGGCCACGGACTTCTTTCCGAAAAGGCTCATGGGGAGCAGGGCTCCTGTCAGGCTCAGCAGGAAGGTGCGGCGGTTCATGGCCACATTAGACAACAGCCCCACGCCCCCGGGGTGCCGCTTTTGGCACCGGGCGTACACCGGCGCGGCGATTCAGGCGTGCCGGTGCCTGAGCGACTGGTGCAGGATCTTGCCGCGGCGGCGCAGCCGGCGAACGGCGTGCGCGACCCGCGCGCGACCGCCGCCGGTGGCGGCCATCGTGCCGGCAGGCTCCGTCAGCCATGCGGTTGGCGCCGCATGCCGGCTGAGCCCGTAACGGATGATGTCCCACCAGTTCCTGGCGACCAGGAACAGGCCGATGGCGCCGAGCAGGAACAGATCCCCGTGATTCGCGAATTCGTAGTAGCCGAGTTGCATGGCGAACTCCTCTCTCCGCCCTGGAGCCAGCCTCCGCCCGGCGCGGCGGCGTTGCATTGACCTACGTCATTGGCGGCGGTGCCGCGGGGGTCAGTCCCGGAAGCGCTTGAGCAGGTCGGCGTAGGCGTCGATGCGCCGGTCGCGCAGGAACGGCCACCAGCGCCGCACGTTTTCGCTGCGCGCCAGGTCCACGTCCACCACCAGCACTTCGGGCTTCTCCTCGCCGCCGATGGCGAGGAACTCGCCCTGCGGCCCGCACACGAAGCTGTGGCCCCAGAACTGCGAGCCCTTGGTCTGGCCGGACGGGTCCGGCTCGAAGCCGACGCGGTTGGCCACCACCACCGGCACGCCGTTGGCCACCGCGTGCGAGCGCTGGATCGTGACCCAGGCGTCGCGCTGGCGCGCCTGCTCGTCCCTGGCATCCACCGGGTTCCAGCCGATCGCGGTCGGGTACAGCAGCAGTTGCGCGCCGGCCAGCGCCATCAGCCGCGCGCCCTCCGGGTACCACTGGTCCCAGCACACCAGCACGCCGAGCTTGCCGACCGAGGTCTGGATCGGCGCGAAGCCGAGGTCGCCCGGCGTGAAATAAAACTTCTCGTAATAGCCAGGATCGTCCGGGATGTGCATCTTGCGGTACGTGCCGGCGATGCGGCCGTCGCTTTCGAACACCACCGCGGTGTTGTGGTAGAGGCCCGCCGCGCGCTTCTCGAACAGCGAGCCGACCAGCACGATGCCGAGCTCCTTCGCCAGCGCGCCGAGGCGCTCGCTGGACGGCCCCGGGATCGGCTCGGCCAGCTCGAACAACGAAGTGTCCTCGTGCTGGCAGAAATACACGCTGGCGTGCAACTCCTGCAGCAGGACGAGTCTGGCGCCGCGACGCGCGGCGTCGCGCACGCCGGCTTCGCTGGCCTTCAGGTTCTGCTCGCGGTCCTCGCCGCAGCTTTGCTGCACGAGGCCGACGCGGAGGGATCGGGTTGGGTCTGGGGTCGCGGTCATGGCGCCTTCGGAATCTGCATCGTCACGCAATGCAGGCTGCCATATTGGTGAATGAGCGCGCGGCAATCAATGCCGAGCACTTCGCGTCCCGGGAAGCACGGCCGCAGGCGCTCGAGCGCGACGGCGTCCTGCGCGCATCCATAGGTCGGCACCAGCACGCCGCCGTTCACGATCAGGAAGTTCGGGTAGCCCGCGGGCAGGCGCTTGCCATCGTCGTCGTGGATCGGCTCGGGCAGCGGCAGCGGTACCAGTTTGTACGGCTTGCCCCAGGGATCGCGCAGCGCGGCGAGCTCGGCGGCCATGGCGTTGAGCTCCTCGTAGTGCGCGTCGGCGCGGTTGTCGCATGACTGATACGCGATCGTGGCGGGGTCACAAAAACGTGCGAGGGTGTCGATGTGGCCGTCGGTGTCGTCGCCGAGCAGGTCGCCGCGCTTGAGCCAGAACACCCGCGCCAGGCCCAGCCAGCGCTTCAGCTTTTCCTCGACCTGCGCCTTCGACAGCCCCGGGTTGCGCGTCGGCGCCAGCAGGCAGCGCTCGGTGGTCAGCAGCGTGCCGGCGCCGTCGGTGTCGATGGCGCCGCCTTCCAGCACGAACTCGATCGTCTCGACCGGCGCGTGCCAGGCCTCCTGCTCGGCCAGCCGGCGCGTGATGCGGTCGTCCTCGGCGGCGTCGAACTTGCCGCCCCAGCCGTTGAAGGTGAAGTCCAGGTGCACGGCCTGTTTGTTGCGGAACACCGTGATCGGGCCGTGGTCGCGCGCCCACACGTCGTTGCCGGGCACGGAGCAGACCTTGAGGCGGCGGGCGGGCACGCCGACGCGCTGCAGGCGCTGTTTGAGCTCGGCGGCGTCGCCGGCGGTGGCGATGAGCAGCGGCTCGTAGCGGGAGATGGCCAGCGCGATGGCGAAGAAGTTGCGCTCGACCGCCTCGAACCAGCGCGAGAAGTCGCCGTCCGGTCGGGGCCAGGTGAGCTGCACGGCATCTTGCGGCGCCCACTCGGCGGGCAGCACGGTCGTCATGTCTGGAAAAACCGAGCTCAGCCCTTCGGCGTCGGCGGTCCTTCCCCGTATTCGTCGACCGGCGTCTGCGTGACCTTCGGCGCGGGTTGCACCTGCTGCACTGGCGGCGGCGTGGCCGGCGGCGGTTCGACTTCGGCAGCTGCCGGCGCGGCTGGGGCGGCACCGGCCGGTGCCTGCATGTCCGGCGTCATCGGCGCGGCTTCCGCGGTCGGCTCGACCGCTGGGGCCGGCGCATCGGCCGGTGCTTCAGGAATGATCGGTTCCGCCTCGGCCGGCGGCGCGGCTTCGACGGCCGGGGCCTCGGGCGCCATCGACGCTTCGCCCACAGCCGGCGTGTCGGGCGGCGGCGGCTGGTCCGGCGGTGGGGGCATGTCGGCAGGCGGCAGGCTCGGGGCGGCAGGCGCGTTGGACGCGCGCGACAGGCCCGCGGTGGTGTGGATGCGCGGCGGAGCGCCCGGAACGACCGCGTCGATCACGCGATCCTTCTCGAAGATCACCACGAACCCCTCGTAGTCCCAGCGCGTGATCGGCGGGTGCCTGGGCGTGTCGCCGCCCACCGGTCCCATCTGGTTGCGCGGCTCGCCGAACAGCTTCTTCACGGCGGCCATGGTGATGCCCTTGGACGGCAGCACGACCTCGGCGGGCGAATCCGGCGGCGCCGGCATGTCCGGGGGAGGTGCGTCGGGGGCAGGCGCGTCCGGAGCGGGTACGGCCGAATCCTGCCCCGCCGCGGTTCCGGCGGCAGCGAACAGACCCAGCGCCAGAATCAATAAACCTTTGCGCATAAGCCTCTTAGCCCACAAAGCTGAGGCGGACTATAGCACCGGGCTCCGGGCCCGCGCCAGCCGGCTTGAAATGCCGGGCGGAAACCTTTAGTTAAGCAGGCCCATGACCGATCCGACCCCGCTGGCTGTGCCGTCGCAGCTCGACGTCCTGCGCCGCTCGCTGCCGACGCGGCTCAAGGCCGCCGGCATCCACCTGGGCCTGAGCGCGGTGGTATTCGCCGTGGCGCTCTACCTGATCCTGGTGGAGTGGTACCCGGGCTTCCACTTCCTGGTCGACGGCGGCTGGCGCGGCGTGAAGATCATGGCCGGCGTGGACCTGGTGCTCGGCCCGACGCTGACGTTGATCATCTTCAACCCGTTCAAGGCGCGCCGGCTGATCGTGCTCGACCTCGCCTGCATCGCGATCGTCCAGGTGGGCGCGCTGGTGTGGGGCTTCTACGCCGTGCACAGCCAGCGGCCGGTCGCGGTCAGCTACTACGAAGGCGCGTTCCTTTCGCTGACCGCCGAGCCGCTGGCGATCGAGAAGAAGCCCGCGGACTTCGCCAGGCAGTTTTCCAGCCGCCGCCCGCCGCTGGTCTACGTGCGGCCGCCTGTCGGTGACGAGGAAGGGGCGCGCGCCGCGCTGCAGGAACTGTTCGGCAAGGTGGCGTTCCACGAGGATCCGTTCTTCTTCGACCGCCTCGAGCCGCACTGGTCCGAGGTGCGCGGCCACGGCCGGACGGCCGGGCAGCGCGCGAAGGAGCACCGCGGCTTCGGCGAGGCCCTGCCTGGGTTCCTGGCCCGCCACGGCGGCGCCGCCGCCGACTACGTGTTCTTCCCGTACGAAGGCCGTGACGGCAACTGCACGGTCGCGTTCCGCGGCGCGGGCGAGTTGGTCGGCGCGCTGGCCTGCGAGTCGTACTGATGCGCCATCCGCTCGAGCTGTGGATCGGCCTGCGCTACACGCGGGCCAAGCGCCGCAATCACTTCATTTCATTCATCTCGCTGGTGTCGATGCTCGGCATCGCCATCGGCGTGATGGCGCTGATCGTGGTGCTGTCGGTCATGAACGGCTTCGAGCGCGAGTTGCGTTCGCGCATCCTCGGCATGGCCTCGCACGCCACCATCTCGGCGTTCGAAGGCGGGCTGCCGGGCTGGCGCGACGTCGCCGGCAAGGCCGCGAACAACCCCGAGATCGAGGCGCTGGCGCCGTACGTGCAGGGCGAGGCCATGCTGCGCATGAGCGGCGCGCTGTCCGGCACCTTGCTGCGCGGCCTGCTGCCGGAGGAGGAGGGCAAGGTCTCCGAGGTCGGCGCTCACATGAAGGAGGGCCAGCTGGCGGACCTGCAGCCCGGCGCCTTCCGCATCGTGCTCGGCAGCGAGATCGCGCGCGCGCTCGGCGTGCGCGCCGGCGACAAGGTCGACCTGATGATCCCGCAGGCCAGCATCACGCCGGCCGGCGTGCTGCCGCGCTTCCGCCGCTTCACCGTCAGCGGCATCTTCGAGATCGGCATGTACGAGTTCGACCGCGGCCTGGTGCTGATCCACCTGGCCGATGCGCAGGCGCTGTACCGCATGGGCGACCAGGTGACCGGCGTGCGACTGAAGCTGCACGACCTGTTCGCGGCACCGCGCGTGGCGCGCGAGCTGGCCGACCAGCTCGAGGGCGTCTATTACGTCTCGGACTGGACCCGCCAGCACGCCAATTTCTTCCGCGCGGTGCGCACGGAAAAAATGGTCATGTTCATCATCCTGTCGCTGATCGTCGCGGTGGCCGCGTTCAACATCGTCTCGACGCTGGTGATGGCGGTGCAGGACAAGCAGGCCGACATCGCCATCCTGCGCACGCTGGGAAGTTCCCCGCGCTCGATCCTGGCGATCTTCATGGTGCAGGGCTCGCTGATCGGCGTGATCGGCACGCTGCTCGGCGTGGTGCTCGGCGTGCTGCTGGCGCTCAACGTCGAGGCGCTGGTGCCGCTGCTCGAACGGCTGACCGGCAACGAGTTCCTGTCGCCGGACGTGTACTACATCAGCGACCTGCCGTCGGAGCTCAAGCTCACCGACGTGATCCGCATCAGCGCGCTGTCGCTGGCGCTGGGCCTGCTGTCCACGATCTATCCGGCCTGGCGCGCCTCGCGCCTGCAGCCGGCCGAGGCGCTGCGCTATGAATGACGTGGTCATCAGCGCCCGCGGCGTGCGCAAGGCGTTCAAGGACGCGCGCTTCGACCTCGAGGTGCTCCGCGGTGTCGAGCTCGAGGTGAAGAAGGGCGAGCGGCTCGCCATCGTCGGCGCCTCCGGCGCCGGCAAGAGCACCCTGTTGCACGTGCTCGGCGGCCTCGACCACGCCTCGGACGGTGACGTGCACGTGCTCGGCGAGCCGATGCTGAGCCTGTCGGAGAAGGAGCGCGGCGCGCTGCGCAACCGCGCGCTCGGCTTCATCTACCAGGTCCACCACCTGCTGCCGGAATTCAGCGCGCTCGAGAACGTCGCCATGCCGCTGCTGATCCGCCGCGCGCCGGTGGCCGAGGCGCGCTCGCGCGCCGCGGCGCTGCTCGAGCGCGTCGGCCTCGGCGCGCGCCTCGAGCACAAGCCCGGCGAGCTGTCCGGCGGCGAGCGCCAGCGCGCCGCCGTGGCGCGCGCGCTGGTCACCCATCCGGCCTGCGTGCTGGCCGACGAGCCGACCGGCAACCTCGACGAGGACAACGCCAACGCCGTGTTCGACCTGATGATCGAGCTCAACCGCGAGCTCGGCACCAGCCTGATCGTGGTGACGCACGACATGGACCTCGCGGGAAAAATGGACAGAACCTACCGACTGGAGCATGGTACGTTGCAGCAGAGATGAACGGGCGGTAGTCCGGAAGGCACGGACCGGAGGCCGATGAAGCGCATCGCTGGCGCCCTGATTTGCGGCGCGGCGCTGTTTGCCGGAATGGGACACGCGCAGTACGGGGCGCTGCGCGACGAGTACCGGCGGCAGCAGTCGATGCGGGATATCTACCGCGAGCAGGAACAGCGCGAGCGGCGCAACGCCATCACGCGACCGAGCTACGAGCCGTTGCGATCCGCCCCCACCCCCAGCTGGTCGCAAAGCCGGACCGCTTCGACCTACTCGCCGAGTCAGCCGGCTGCCGCCACCCCGCGCATGCCGCGGCAGGAGGAAACGCGTATCGAGACCGTTTCACGCCGGGAAACCCCCGCTGACACCGCGGCACGGCTCGAGCGGGAGGCGGCGGCGGGAAGCGCCGATTCGCAGGCATGGATCGGGCACATGTACTACGACGGCTGGGGTGTGGGGCAAGACCTCGGCAAGGCGGCATTCTGGTTCCAGAAGGCCGCCGCGGCGGGCAAGGCTGAAGCGCAGTTCTGCCTGGCGACGCTGTACCACAACGGCGAGGGCGTGGCGAAAGACCGAGCCGAGGCGGTGCGCTGGTATCGGCAGGCGGCCGAGCAGGGGCATCCCGGGGCGGCGTTTTCGGTCGGCAACTCCTATTTCCACGGCAACGGCGTCGCGCGAAGCGTAGGCGAGGCCGCGCGTTGGTACCAGCAAGCCGCGGAGCGCGGCCACCAGGATGCTCAATACGTCCTCGGAGAGTTGTACGAGCTGGGTGAGTTCGTGCCCGGTGGAGTGGCCACCGACTACGCGAAGTCGCATCGATACTTCGCGATGGCCGCCCAGCGCGGCGATGCTCGCGCCCAGGTTGCCCTCGGCTGGCAGTATTTCTCGGCCCGTGGCGTGGCGAAGGACGAGGCCAAGGCAACCTCCTGGTGGATGAAGGCCGCGGCGAACGGCAATCGGAACGCCCAGTTGATGATTGGCCAGATGTACCTGTTTGGGATGGCCGGCGTGCAGCGCGACCCCGGCCAGGCAGCGGTTTGGCTGGGAAAGTCCGCGGAGCAGGGCCAGGACGAAGCCCAGTACGCGCTCGGCTGCATGTACGCGCAGGAACTGGGAGTGAAGCGGGATCTTGGAGAGGCCGCGCGCCGGTTCCGTCAGGCCGCCGACCAGGGGCACGCCGGCGCGCAGTTCGCGCTGTCGCTGGCCTACGCGAATGGTGAAGGCGTGTCTCGCGATGCAACCGAGTCGTTGCGCTGGCTGCAGAAAGCCGCGGACCAGGAGCACATCAACGCGCTCGTCAACCTTGGCGATGCCCACTTCCTGGGCACGAACGTCCCCAAGAGCGTGCCGGCCGCGGCACGGCTGTGGCGGAAGGCGGCGGAGCAGGGCCACGCCGCGGCCGCCGGAAACGTGGGCCAGATGCTGGCGGAGGGACAGGGTGTGGCGAAGGACCCTGTCGAGGGCGTGGCATGGATGCGGTTTGGGGAAAGCACGCTGAACGCCGAGGCTCGCGAATTCCTGCGCACGACCGAGCAGGCCCTGTCGCCCGCCCAGCGGGCCGAGGCGGAGCGGCAGCTGCGCGACATTCGTGAGCGAATCGCCCAGCGCATGGGAACGGCGCCAGCCGTCGCTGCGGCCCCCGCCCCCGGAACCCTGACGGTCGGTTCCCGTGTCCAGTGCGATTGGAAGGGACGGGGCACTTACTACGCCGGCGTTGTCGCCGGCCGGAGCGGCGACCAGTTGTCCATCGATTACGACGATGGGGACAAGGAGGAGACGACTGTCGGCCGGTGCCGGCCCTCGTAAGGACATGCCCGCTTTCGCCCGCGCCGCGAGATTGACCCTGCTGGGCCTCGCGCTCGCCGCTGTGCCGTTGGATCGCGCGCCTGCGCAGCCGGAGCTGGGCGATCCCCCGGCCGGCCTGACCCGTTACGTCTGGTTCAACCTGACCGCGACCAGTAAAACCTACAAGAAGGGCGACTACGACGAATGGACCGGGGTAAAAGATGTCGATGTTCGTGATTTCACGATTTATTACTGCATTCTCGACGGCCCAGCGGCGCTGGGTGACGACAAGCACAAGGTCGTGTTCAAGCAGTGCGATCCCTACAAGTACCCGGACTATGACCGCCTCAACCCGATTATTGACGTCACAACCGGCGTCTACACACTCAGCCCCGGGACCAGGGACATGGCCAAGGCCGTGTTCGAGGCGGCGAACTACCGGCGGCACGAGGGCCGCGACATGTGGGGCAACCACTGGGTTGAGAACACTCGCTTCATCAAGCGCGCGCACCTGGCGCTGGATGCCGCTGGCGAATACGTCTTTGTTGCGGTGACACCGGCGGCGCCAAGGGCGGTGGTCAGCGGCTTTGAAGTGGGCGACCGCGTCCAGTGCAACTGGAAGGAGCAAGGAACGTACTATCCTGGAGTCATCGCCCGCAGGGATGGCGACCAGGTTCTCGTCCACTACGACGACGGCGACAAGGAGCAGACGCTGCTTACGCAATGCCGCGGCGACCTCCGAGTCCAGTGCAACTGGAAGGGACACGGACAGTACTATCCTGGAGTCATCGCCGGCAGGGATGGCGACC
>JBQTJQ010000185.1:0-2204 GCA_052386975.1 Gammaproteobacteria bacterium
GGCGAGATCACCGTACGTCACGACCTCGTCGTAGTAATTCACGTCGTTACAGAACGCCTTGTTGCCCCGCGAGGTCAGGCCGACGCAAGACATGGGGACAGACTCAAGTCTGTCCCCATTTCTTTGCTTCGCCAGGAACGCCACCCCGAGCGCGGTCTTGCTCGAGGCGCTGGCGAGCACCACCTGTTTCGCGCCGAACAGCTGGTTGTCGGCGAGGAAATCCTCGATCAGCCACGAAGTGAAGAACAGCGGGTGCAGCAGGGCGCGATGGTCCTCGTGTTTCGCGTCGTGCAGCGGATCGCGCGCCAGGCGCATGTAGACCTGGTACGGCGTCGGCAGCTTGCGGCGATAGTCCACGCCGTCCATGAACTGCGCGTCGGTGACGCGGTCGGGGTGCAGCACGGCGTGTGTGGCCATCGGCCAGTAGCCGTACAGGCGCTCACCTTTGGCGATGGCTTCGTGTTTCGACTCGATCACCTCGGCATGGCCCCACACCGGGATGCGGCCCCAGCCGGCGTCGGCGGGGAAGAACTGCCAGTACGCCATGGCATCGCCGAACACGCCATAGGTGATGTTGTTGGCGGTCAGCGCGAAGCGCTCGATGCGGCACAGCACCGCGCCGGCGGGGCAGTCGAGCGCGGCGTTGTTCAGGCGCGTGCTGCGCAAGTCCTTGCGCGAGACTTCGAAGTGCGTTGCTTCAGTGGCCATGTCGGCTTCCTTTCATTTTCTCGGCTTCGCCCGCGTGCTGGGCGATCAGGCTGGTGAAGGTGGGCAGCAGCGCCGGCGGCAGGTCGTGGCCCATGCCGGGGATCACGTGCAGGCGCGCGCCGGGGATGCGCGAGGCGAGGTCGTGGCCGGCGGCGACCGGCACCAGCGGATCCTCGGCGCCGTGGATCACCAGCGTCGGTGCCGCGATGCGCCCGAGCAGCGGCACGCGCGAGCCGGAGGCGATGATCGCCAGCGTCTGGCGGGCGAGGCCGGCACGGTAGCTCGAACGGTCGTAGCTGCGCTCGACCTTGGCCCGCAAGGTTTTCTCGTCGGGCGGGTACCGCGGGCTGCCGATCAGGCGCCAGGTCTGCATCGAGTGGCGGATCAGCGTCTCGCGATCGTTCGCCGGCGGCGGCTTCACCAGGCGCAGTTGCAGCTCGAGGCGTGGCCGCGGCAGGCGCGGGTGGCCGCTGGTGGACATGATCAGCGTCAGGCTGTCGATGCGCTGCGGATATTTCGCCGCGACGATCTGCGCGATCATGCCGCCCATCGAGGCGCCGGCGAGGTGCGCGCGCGGCAGCTCCAGCGCGTCGAGCAGGCCGACCGTGTCGGCCGCCATGTCGTCGAGCGTGTAGGGCGCCTCGACCCTGAAGCCCAGGCGGGCGGCCAGCGCCGCGCGCAGCAGGCGCGGCCGGCGCGCCTGCTCCATCTTGCTCGACAGCCCGACGTCGCGATTGTCGAAGCGCAGCACGTAGTAGCCGGCCTCGGCCAGCGCGCGGCAGAACTCCTCGGGCCACAGCACCAGCTGGCCGCCCAGGCCCATGACCAGCAGCAGCGGCGGGGCGCCCTTGTCACCAAAGGTTTCGTATTCGAGCCGGATGCCGTTGGCGCGGACCTGGGTCATGGTCAGGCCCGGCCGTCGGGCTTGAACGAGTCCACGATCTGCTCGCGCAACCATGCATTCGCCGGTTCCTTGTCGACGTTGGCGTGCCAATACAGATACGCGTCGAGCGGCGGCATCTCGAGCGGCAGCGCCAGGATCTGGTTGCCGAACTGTTTGTTGGCGATCTTCGCGTAGTTGCCGGGCATGGTCAGGATCAGGTCGGTCTGGCTCACCACGCGGCAGGCGGCGAAGTAGTGCTGGCAGCGCAGGCGGATGCGGCGCGACAGGCCCTGCTTCGACAGCTCGACGTCCTCGAGTCCCGGGCCGGCGCGTCGCGAGCTGACCAGCACGTGGTGCTGCTTCAGGTACGTCGCCAGCGTCAGGCCGCGCCTGACCGCCGGATGGTTCTTGCGCGCGACCACCACCTGGCGGTCGAGCGAGATGCGGCGCTTGCGGACCTGCTCCGACATCGGTAACAACACATCGAGCGCGGCGTCGAGCGTGCCGGCGGCCAGCTCGGGCTCGAACTCGCGCCGGCCGATCTGCACGGCGGCCACGTCCACCGACGGCGCGGCGCGGCTGATGCGCTTGAGCAGCGGCGGCAGCTGGGTGC
>JBQTJQ010000186.1:0-3766 GCA_052386975.1 Gammaproteobacteria bacterium
CCAGCCGCGCCTGCGCTTCCTGCGACAGCATGGCGTAATCGCGGCGCCCGCCGCGCAGCTCGCCGGCGACCCACAGCAGCGTCTCGTACATCCGCGCCGAGCGCTTGCGCTCTTCGGCCGACAGGTACTGGTTGCGCGAGCTCATGGCCAGGCCGTCGTCCTCGCGCAGCGTCGGCGCGCCGACCACGCGGATCGGCAGGCCGAGGTCGGCGACCATCTGCCGGATCACCGCGAGCTGCTGGTAGTCCTTCTCGCCGAACACGGCGATGTCGGGCGCGACGCGGTTGAACAGGATGTTGACGACCGTGGCCACGCCGGCGAAGTGCCCCGGGCGGAACGGCGCACACAGGCTCTCGGTCAGCGGGCCGTTGACGCTCACCGCCGTCGCCGGCGGCTTGCCGCCCGGGTACAGGTCGCGCACCGACGGCGCCCACACCACGTCCACTTTCGCCTTCTTCAGCAGCTTGCAGTCGGCTTCGAGCGTGCGCGGGTACTTGTCGAAGTCCTCGTTGGGCCCGAACTGCAAGGGGTTGACGAAGATGCTGACCACCACGCACTCGCCCAGCTCGCGCGCCTTGTCCACCAGGCTGACGTGGCCGGCGTGCAGGTTGCCCATGGTCGGCACGAAGGCGATGGATTCGCGCGCCCGGCGCCAGGGCTGCAGCGTGGCGTGAAGCTCGGAGACGGTGTGGACGATATGCATGGGCTATGTGTCATTCCGAGCGTGGCGAGGAATCCAGCCGTTCGAAGCGAGATCCCTCGCTACGCTCGGGATGACACTAGAAGCAATGTTCGGGTGCCGGGTACGAACGATCTTTCACGGCCTTCACGTACGCGCCGATGGCCGACTCGATGTCGCGCGCCCCGTCCATGAAGTTGCGCACGAAGCGCGGCTTGCGGCCGATCGTGACGGTCGGCGAGATGTTGAGGATGTCGTGCAGCACCAGGATCTGGCCGTCGACGCCGGGACCGGCGCCGATGCCGATCACCGGCACGCGCGCGGACTCGGTGATGCGCCGGCCCAGCGCCGCCGGGATGCATTCGAGTAACAGCAAATCCGCGCCGGCCTGCTGCAGCACTTCGGCGTCGTGCAGCATGGCCGCGGCCGCGGCGTCGTCGCGCCCCTGCACCTTGAACGCGCCCATCTTGTGGATCAGCTGCGGCTGCAGTCCGAGGTGCGCGCACACCGGCACGCCGCGCACGGTCAGGTACTCGACGATGTCGGCCTGCTCGCGGCCGCCTTCGAGCTTGACCATCTTGGCGCCGCCCTCCTGCATCATCTGCTGCGCGGCATCGAGCGCGCGGTCGCGCGTGGCGAACGACAGGAACGGCATGTCGGCCACCAGGAAGGCGCGCTTGAAGTGGTCCTTGACCGCGCGGCAGTGGTAGACGATGTCGGCGACGGTGACGGCGGTGGTGGTGGCGCGGCCGTGAATGACCATGCCCAGCGAATCGCCGACCAGGACCAGGTCCACGCCGGCGCGATCTTCGATCAACGCGAAGCTGGCGTCGTAGCACGTCAGGCAGGCGATCTTCTCGCCGGCCTCGCGCATGCGACGCAGCTCGGCGACGTTGACGGGCCTGGTCGGATCCATGGTCGCGGCAATATATCGGGAAAAGGGGGGACAGACTTACGTCTGTCCCCCCTTTTCCCAGTCAATGCCGGCAAAGGATTGCCGGCCTACGGCGCCCAGATTACGAGTCCGTCGCTGCCGAGCACTCTTGCCAGGTCGGCAACAATGCCCAGGCCCGGCAGCTCGAGCTCCGGCGCGAGCTCGGCCAGCGGCGCCAGCACGAAGTTGCGCCTGCCCATCTCGGGATGCGGCAGCGTGATGCGCGAGGTCTTCATCGTCACGCGCTCGTAGTGCAGCAGGTCGAGGTCGATCAGCCGCGGCGCCCAGCGCTCGGGCGGCCGCTCGCGGCCCATCTGCCGCTCGACCGCGTGCAGGTGCGTCAAGAGCTTGTCGGGACCGAGGTCGGCGTCCACCGCGCACACGGCGTTGCAGTAGTCGGGCTGCCCGCCGGGGCCGAGCGGCGCGCTGCGGTAGAACCGCGAGGTGGCGACGACGCGCAGGCCCGGGCGCGCGGCCATCAGCTGGAGCGCCTCGCGCAGCCGCGCGGGCGGATCGTTCAGGTTGGAGCCCAGGCCAACGTAGGCCCGGCGACTTCGCGTGTCAGCGCGGAGCCAGGGTCGCTGCATGACTCAGTGCTGCTGCCGAGGCGCATGCCCGCCCCCGCCCCCGCCGCCGCGACGGCGCCGGCGACGACGCGGGCGGCGCCCGCCGACATCGCCCTGCGCCGGGTCGTCGGCGGGCGGCGCCTCGACCGGCTGGCCGCTCTGCGCGTGGGTCCACCAGTCGGCCAGCTCCTGCGGCGCTTCGCCGGCCTGCGCGCGCAGCAGCAGGAAATCGTAGGCCGCGCGGAAGCGCGGATGCGCCATGAAGCGCTGCGGCGCGCTGCCGCGCCTCATGTCGAAGCGCGACTGCATCTGCCAGATCTCGCGCGCCGGCACCGAGAAACGCTTGGGGATCGCCACGCGCAGCGTCTGGCGCGCCATGACTTCCTCGGCGCCCTGGGCCAGCGCGATGTGCTCGGGGTGGCCCTGCTTCTCGCGCAGCCACCGCGCCCGCGCCGCGACCGGCGGCCACAGCAGCGCCGCGAACAGGAACGCCGGGCTGACGTCCTGGCCGTGCTTCATGCGCTCGGCGGTGCTGTTCAGGGCCCACTCGACGAACGCGCGCACGTTGTGCTCGCGGTCCTCGTCCTGGATGCGGGCCAGGTCCGGGAACAGCTCGTGCCAGAGCTTGAACCAGTGCAGCGCGCGGAAATTCTCGACCGCCTCCGGGTTCAGCAGCAGCTTGAGCACCTCCTCGAACAGGCGCGCCGGCGGGATCTCGCGCAGCAGCGGCGCCAGCCGCGGCACCGGCTCGGCGCAGGCCGGGTCCATCTGGAAGTGCAGCTTGTTGCCGATGCGCACCGCGCGCAGCATGCGCACCGGGTCCTCGCGGTAGCGCAGCTCCGGATCGCCAATCAGGCGCAGGCGCCGCGCCTTGAGGTCGTCCATGCCGCCGACGTAGTCCACGATCGAATAGTCGCGGATGTCGTAGTACAAGCCATTCACGGTGAAGTCGCGGCGGACCGCGTCGTCCTCGAGCGTGCCGTAGATGTTGTCGGACAGGATGCGGCCGGTCTCGTCGCGCTCGTGCGAATCGCCGATCGGCCCGCGGAAGGTGGTGACCTCGAGCACCTCGGGCCCGAAGCGCACGTGCGCGATCAGGAAGCGCCGCCCGACCAGCCGGCACGAGCGGAACACCTTGCGGATCTGCTCCGGGTGCGCGTCGGTGGCGATGTCGAAGTCCTTCGGCTGGCGCCCGGCGAGCAGGTCGCGCACGCCGCCACCCACCACGTAGGCCTGGAAGCCGGCGTCGCGCAGCGTGTACAGGGCCTTGACCGTGCCGGGCGTGAAGCTGGACCGCGAGATCGGGTGCTCCGCTCGCGGGATGCGCTTGGGTTCGATGGCGAACTCTCTGTTTTTGCTTGGTTTGCGGCGCTTGAGGGGGCGGCGCGGGTGCGTATAATACGCGCCCCTTCAGGCCCCCATTTGCTCCTATCGTCTAGAGGCCTAGGACGGAGCCCTCTCAAGGCTTAAACCCGGGTTCGAATCCCGGTAGGAGCGCCAGTTACAAAATCGCCGCGGTCCCTCACAGATAGTGGGGACCGCGGCGATTTTGTTTATGGCGGCCGGTTTGGTACCCGGCTCCGGGTT
>JBQTJQ010000187.1:0-4948 GCA_052386975.1 Gammaproteobacteria bacterium
ATGGACACCTTCGTCGACTCGTCCTGGTATTTCCTGCGCTACTGCTCAAACGACAATGCCACCGCGATGGTCGACGAGCGCGCGAAGTACTGGATGCCGGTGGACCAGTACATCGGCGGCATCGAGCACGCCATCCTGCACCTGCTGTACTCGCGCTTCTGGACCAAGGTCATGCGCGATCTGGGCCTGGTCGCGGTCGGCGAGCCGTTCGAGAACCTGCTGACCCAGGGCATGGTGCTGAATCACATCTATTACCGGCGCGACGGCAGCCGCGTGGTCTACTTCAACCCGGCCGAGGTCGAGGAAATCCCGGACGGCGCCGGCGCGCGCCTGGTTTCGGACCGCCGGCCGGTGGAGTCGGGCGGCCTGGGCACCATGTCGAAGTCGAAGAACAACGGCGTGGACCCGCAGCTGATGGTGGACCGCTACGGCGCCGACGTGGTGCGCTGCTACATGATGTTCACCTCGCCGCCCGAGGACACGCTGGAGTGGTCGGACGCCAGCATCGAGGGCTCGGCGCGGTTCCTCAAGAAACTGTGGAAGCGCGTGCACGCGCACGTCGCGGCCGGGCCGGCGCCGCCGCTCGACCGCGGCGCGCTCGGCGCTGGGCAGAAGAAGCTGCGCCAGAAGACCCACGCCACGCTGGCCAAGGTCGGCGACGACCTCGGCCGGCGCCTGAAGCTCAATACGGTGGTCGCGGCGAACATGGAACTGCTGAATGCCGTGGCCGATTTCGACGACGCCAGCCCGCAGGGCCGCGCGGTGGCGCAGGAGGCGCTCGACGCGCTGGTGGCGACGCTGGCGCCGATTTGCCCGCACATCGGCCACGCGCTTTGGCAGGCGCTCGGGCACGCCGGGCCGGTGATCGACGCGCGCTGGCCCGACCCCGACCCGGCGGCGCTGAAGGCCGAGATGGTCACGCTGGTGGTGCAGGTCAACGGCAAGCTGCGCGGGCGCGTCGAGGTGCCGGCCGACGCCGGTCAGGACGCGATCGCCGAGGCCGCGCTGGCCGACGAGAACGTGCGCAAGTTCATTGCCGGCCAGAGCATCAAGAAGCGCGTGGTCGTGCCGGGCAAGCTGGTGAACTTTGTTGTCTGAAACCGTGTCATCCCGAGCCGCGCAGCGGCGAGGGATCTTGCCGTTCAAGGCAAGATTCCTCGCTGCGCTCGGAATGACACTGCTCGCCGGCTGCGGCTTCCACCTGGCCGGCACCCGGCCGCTGCCGCCGCAGCTGTCGTCGGTCTACATCGACGTGGTCACGCCGTACCGCGTGTCGAAGCCGCCGCTGGAGTCCGCGCTCGGCACGCGCCTGCTGCGCCGCGGCGCGCACCTGCACGACAGCCTCGGCGCGGCCCGCACGCTGCTGCGCGTGTCCGAGCTGCGGGAGTCGCGCGAGGTGCTGTCGGTGGACCCGTTCGGCAAGGCGGTCGAGTACACGCTGACCACCCGCGTGAAGTACGAGCTGATCGAGGGCGGCAACGTGCTGGTGGCGCCCGACACGCTGCAGGTGTCGCGCGACTACAGCTTCAACGCCCAGCAGGTGCTGGCCAAGGAAGCCGAGGAGCTGCGCCTGCAGACCTTCATGCAGGACGAGCTGGCGGAATTGCTGCTGCTCAGGCTCGAGGCGCTGCTGGCGAAACCCGCAGCTGCGCCGCCAGCAGCTCCAGAGGGTGAGCCACCCGGACGCTGAGCCCGTCGCGCCGCAGGCCCGCGGCGAGGTGCATCGCGCAGCCGGCGTTGCTGCTGGCCAGGACATCCGGACGGGACGCGCGGGCGCGCGCCAGCTTCGGCTCGAGCAGCGCGTCGGCCATGTCGGGCTGGGTCAGGAAGTAGCTGCCGGCGGCGCCGCAGCAGGCGCTGTCGAGGCGCTCGATCTCGAGCCCCGGGATGCGCCTGAGCAGCGCGTGAACGGCGTCGGGCGCCTTGATCACGTTGCGCAGCGTGCATGGCGTGTGCAGCAGCACGCGCGCCGGCAGCGGCTCGAACCCGAGCGCGGCAAAGCCCGCATGGGCCAGCAGGAAGGCGTGGATGTCATGCGCCCGCCTGGCGAAGGCGCCGCCCTCGGCGCCCGCCAGCAGCCCGTAATCCAGCAGTTGCGCCGTGCAGCCACTGGCGATGCCGACCACCGGCGCCGATCCGGCAAAGGCGGCGAGGTTGCGCGCGGCGCAAGCCTGCGCCGGCTGGCGCAGGCCGGCGTGCTGGTGCAGCGCGCCGCAACAGGCCTGCGCCGGCGGCACCGACACGCGGCAGCCCGCGGCTTCGAGGAGCGTGACCGCGGCGCGCAGCGCGCCGGGCTCGGTCAGCGGGCTGGTGCAGCCCGCGAACAGCGCGACCTCGGGCCCGGATGCCGCGGCCGACGCGGCGGTCGCGGCGGGCAGGCGGGGAAGGCTGACTTCGGGCATCAGCGACTCGAGGCGCGCCAGGCGGCCGCGGCCCAGCAGCCGCAGGCGCCGCACCAGCCATTGCAGGCCGAGGCGCTGGTACAGCCACAACGGCAACGCGACCAGCCATAGCAGCGGCCGGTTCGTCAGCACCGCGGCCATCACGGACGCCAGCCGCGCGCGCGCCGGGCGCGCGTGCGCGAGCTGCTCGCGCACGGAATCGATCAGTGTGCCGGACGGCACCTGCGCCGGGCAGACCACCTCGCAGGCCCGGCAAGTCAGGCAGCCATCGAGGTGCGCCTCCAGCGCCGGCCCGGCGGTGAGCGTCCGCGTGGCCAGGCCCTGCATCAGCATGATGCGGCCACGCGGCGACTCGGCTTCGTCGCGCGTCACGCCGTAGGTCGGGCAATGCGGCAGGCACATGCCGCACTTCACGCACTGGTCGGCGGCGTGCAGCGGGAACGGCGCGGGGGAATTTTCGACGAAGCGGGCACTCATGGGGCGCTATCATAGAACCACAACATTCCAATCCAGGAGAGCTGCATGCGCATGGGTTCACTCGGCCTGCTGCTGGCCCTTTTCGCGGCACCGGCGCTCGCCGCCGACCCGCCGCCGCCGTGGTCCGGCGAGGCCAGCGCGGGCATGGTCGTGACGACCGGCAACAGCGAGTCGGAAACGATCAACGCCAAGGCCCAGGTCGTGTACCAGTCCGAGCGCTGGCGCAACACCACCGACGCCAGCACCATCAAGACCGAGCAGACCGACGCGGTGACCGGCGCCGACGTGCGCACCGCCGAGCGCTACCTGCTCGGCAACAAGACCGACTTCAACTTCACCGAGCGCGACTACGCCTTCCTGGCGCTGGAGTTCGAGAAGGACCTGGTCGGCCCGGTGCGCGAGCGCACCTCGGAGACCGCCGGCTACGGCCGCAAGGTCCTGACCGGCCCGGAGCACCTGCTCGAGGCCGAGCTCGGCGCCGGTGCGCGGCAGACCGAGGCCCAGTTCACGGCGGAGGAGAACAGCGACCTGATCGTGCGCGGCCGCCTGGCCTACAAGTGGGCGTTCTCCGAGACCAGCAATTTCGCCGAGACCATCAAGGTCGAGAGCGGCGACAGCAACACCTTCACCGAGTCGGTCACCGAGCTGAAGGTGTCGCTGGTCGGAAAATTGTTCTTCCTGGGCTCGTACACGGTGCGCAGCAACAGCGACGTGCCCCCCGGCACCGAGAAGACCGACACCGTCACGTCGCTGAGCCTCGGCTGGACCTTCGGCAAGTGAGCCGCGGCACGTGAACTATTACGAACGCCACGTTTTCTTCTGCTGCAACCAGCGCGACGCCAGCGATCCGCGCGGCTGCTGCAACGCCAAGGGCGCGACGCGCGTGCGCGACTACGCCAAGGCGAAGGTCAAGGCCCTCGGGCTGGCCGGCAAGGGCAAGGTGCGCATCAACCAGTCCGGCTGCCTGGACCGCTGCGAGGAAGGGCCGGTGGTCGTGGTGTACCCCGAGGGCGTCTGGTACACCTACGTCGACGAGGAAGACGTGGACGAGATCATCCGCGAGCACATCGTCGGCGGCCGGACGGTGGCGCGGTAGAAGATCTGAGTAGGGCGGCATTCCAAGGCCGCCGTCGGCAAAGGATTGCCGACCTACGTAGGGCGGCATTCCGATGCCGCCGTGATCATCACAGCACCGGGCTGTTGATGTTCAGCGGGTCTTCCGGCTTTTTCTCTTCCGGCGGCTCGACCGGCGGCTCGATCCTGGCGGTGCGCGGCCCGCCGGTGAGCCAGCTCAGCATGTCGTAGTAGGTGCGGATGTTGCCGACGTAGGTCACCGCCTCGTGGCCGCGCGCATACCCGTATTTCGTTTTCTTGTACCACTTGGCCTGCGTCAGCAGCGGCAAGTGGCTGCGCACCTCGACCCAACGGTTCGGGTCGCCGCCCTGGAGTTTCGTGATCTCGCGCGCGTCGATCACGTGGCCGATGCCGACGTTGTAGGCCGCCAGTGTCATCCAGGTGCGGTCCGGCTCGGCGATCTCCGGCGGCAGCACGCCGTGGATGCGCTGCAGGTAGCGCGCCGCGCCGCGGATCGACTGCGCCGGGTCGAGGCGGTCGTCGATCTTCAGGAACGCCGCGGTGTCGGTGGTGATCTGCATCAGGCCGCGCACGCCGGTCGGGCTCACCGCCCGCGGGTCCCACAGCGACTCCTGGTAACCGACCGCGGCCAGCAGCCGCCAGTCGAGCCCGTGGCGCGTGGCCGATTCCTCGAACACCTTGCGATAGCGCGGCAGGCGGGTCTGGGCGTGGGTCGCCAGCGCCAGCGCGCCGTAGTGGCCGACCTGCGCGACGTGGCCGAAGTGTCGGTCGCGGATCTGCGCCAGCACCTTGGGGTCGAGCCGGTCGAGGAAGCCCAGCGCGGCGCCAAGCAGGCTGTCATCGCCGGGCGCGAAGGCCCAGCCGACGTCCTGCGAATCGCTCATCGAGAACGCCACGCGCAGCTTCGGGTAGTAGCGCTGGTTGATCGCGACCAGGTCCGACGGCGTGACCGTGTACTCGGCCTGGCCGTTGGC
>JBQTJQ010000188.1:0-10340 GCA_052386975.1 Gammaproteobacteria bacterium
AAACCTCGTTTCACTGCTTCTGCCGTCCCGTCCTGGTCTGGCAGTCATTGGGTAACGGGCCGCATCCTGCGTCCCGGCCGGCTTCGGGCTACCTTGCGTAGGCCCGGGCCTCGATCAACTGTTCGACGCGCGCGAGAACGCTTTCGGCGGACAGTTCGGTGGTGTCGATCGTGACCGCGTCGGCTGCCGGCTTGAGCGGCGAGACGGTACGGCTGCGATCACGCACATCACGTTCGCGAATCTCTTCGCGAAGGGCGGCGATATTAGCCGCAATGCCCGCTTTTCTCAACTGATTCAGGCGCCTGCGCGCTCGCTCGTCGGCGTTGGCGTCCAGGAAGATTTTCAGGCCGGCGTCCGGGAAAACCACGGTTCCCATGTCGCGGCCATCGGCGACCAGACCGGGCGGCCGGCGGAAGGCGCGCTGGCGCTCGAGCAGCGCCGACCTCACCTTCGGGTACACCGCGATCACCGAGGCCTGCGCTCCGGTGGTTTCCGCGCGGACGGCGGCGCTCAGGTCCTTTCCGTCAACGATAATCGTTTCGTTATCAACATCTTGTAGGTCAAACTTGATGTCTAGTCGGGGCGCCAGGGCGGCCACCGCCGCCTCATCCTTGTCGGAGATGCCGGCGTTCTTCGCGGCCAGCGCCAGGATCCGGTAGAGCGAGCCGCTGTCCAGGAAGTGCCAACCGAGCGTACGCGCCAGGGCCCGGGCCACGGTGCCCTTGCCCACGCCGGAGGGTCCGTCGATGGCGATGACAGGGATTCGGCGTTCGGGGTTCGGGGTTCGGGACGACATGATTCAATCCGCGCGGATACCGAGTCCAGCCCCGGCCGCCAGGTCCGCGAAACCCGGGAACGACGTATTCACGTTGGCGCAGTCGGTGATGGTGACCGGCTGCTCGGCGCGCAGCGCCGCCATCGAGAAGGCCATGGCCACGCGGTGGTCGCCGCGGCTGGCCACCCGGCCGCCGCCGAGGCGGCCGCCGCTGATGCGCGCGCCGTCCGGGCGCGGCTGTGCCGCCACACCCAGGGTCCACAGTCCCTCGCACATGGCCTGGATGCGGTCGCTCTCCTTGACGCGCAGCTCGGCAGCGCCGGACACCTCGGTCATGCCCTCGGCGCAGGCCGCCGCCACAAAAATCGCGGGAAACTCGTCGATCGCCGCGGCGACGAGATCGCGCCCGATGCTGATGCCGTGCAGCGCCCGCCCGCGCACGCGGATGTCGGCGACCGGCTCGCCGCCGAGCATGCGCTCACCCCGCACCTCGAGGTCCGCGCCCATGCGGCGCAGAATCTCGACGATGCCGGTGCGCGTGGGATTCACGCCGATGCCGGTCAGCGTGACGTCGGAGCCCGGCGTGATCGCCGCGCCGACCATGAAGAACGTCGCCGAGGAGATGTCGGCCGGCACTTCGATCGCCGTGCCCTTGAGCCCCTGCCCGCCGCTCAGCGCGGCGCGCCCCGGTTCGGCTTCGACCTTCACGCCAAACGCGCGCAGCATGCGCTCGGTGTGGTCGCGCGTGGGCTCCGGCTCGGTGACCGCGGTGCGGCCGGAAGCGTAGAGGCCCGCCAGCAGCACGCCGGATTTCACCTGGGCGCTGGCCACTGGCGAGGCGTAGCGGATTCCCTTGAGCCCGCGGCTCGCGGAGATGCGCAGCGGCGCGTGACCGTCGTCGGACTCGATGCCCGCGCCCATCTGTGCCAGTGGCAAGAGGATGCGCGTCATCGGCCGGCGCGACAGCGATTCGTCGCCAACCAGCGTGGTGGCGAACTTCTGGCCGCTCATGAGCCCCGCCATCAGGCGCATCGAGGTGCCGGAATTGCCGAGGTCGAGCGCGGCCTGCGGCGCCGCGAGGCCGCCGAGCCCGGCGCCGTGGACCGTCAGCGCGGTGTCGCCGTCCTGCTCGATGCGCACGCCCATGGCCTGGAAGGCCTTCATCGTGCACAGGCAGTCCTCGCCGTTGAGGAACCCGCTGACGGTGGTCCTGCCCTCGGCCAGCGCGCCGAGCATCACGGCGCGGTGGGAAATGGATTTGTCGCCAGGGACACGGATCGTGCCCGCCAGCGTCCCGCCCGGCTGGACGGTGAAGGTGCTCACTCGATCTGCGCCAGGTGCCGCTCGCGCGCGGCGCGCGCGCGCTCGAACAGCGCCCTGACCTCGCCCCAGCGCTGCCCGCGGATCATGCCCAGTACTTCCCCGAGCTCGCCGATCTGGCGCTCGAGCAGTTGCGTGACCGGCCCGGCGTTGGCGCGAACGATGTCGTGCCACATCTCCGGGCTCGAGCTGGCGATGCGGGTGAAGTCGCGGAAGCCGCCGCCGGCGTTCGGGAAGATCTCGTCGCGGGCGTCGAGCCGGGCGAGCATGTCGACAAAGCTGTAGGCCAGCAGGTGCGGCAGGTGCGAGGTCGCGGCGAACACCGCGTCGTGCTGCGCCGGATCCATGTGGACCACGCGCGCGCCGGCGTCGGCCCACAGGCGCGCCACGCGCGCCAGCGCCTGCGCGTCCTGCGCCGCGTGCGGCGTCAGGACCACGCGATGGTCCTTGAACAGGCGCGCCTGCGCGTGCGCCACGCCGCTCATCTCGGTGCCGGCGATCGGGTGGCCGGCGACGAACCACGGCGGCAGCGCGCCGCAGGCCTGCGCCACCTCGGCCAGCACCGACTGCTTGGTGCTGCCGACGTCGGTCACCACGGCGCCGGGCTCGAGCGCGCCCAGCACCGAGCGCAGCGCCTCGGCCGTGTGCAGCACCGGCACCGACAGCACGACGAGATCGGCGCCCGCGACCGCCTCGGCCGCCGTCGCCGGCGCCGCATCCACCACGCCGAGCTCGACGCCGATGCGGCCCTGCACGGGGTCGGTGTCGAACGCCGTGATGCGCCCGACCGCGTTGACCGTGCGCAGCGCCCGCGCCAGCGAGCCGCCGATCAGGCCGAGCCCGATGACGGCGAGCGCGGGCCGGGTCACTTGCCGAGTACGGCTTTGAGCGCCGCGAGGAAGCGCGTGTTCTCGGCCTCGAGGCCGACGGTGACGCGCAGGAACTGCGGCATGTCGTAGGACTTCATCGGCCGCACGATCACGCCGCGCTCGAGCAGGCCCTGGTGCACCGGCGCCGCGTCGCGGCCGAAGCCGACCGCGAGGAAATTGGCCTGCGACGGCAGCACGGCCAGGCCCAGCGCCTCGAGCTCGCGGCCGAGGCGCGCGCGCTGCGCCGTGTTCAGCGCCACCGAGCGCTCGACGAACTCGGCGTCGTCGAGCGCCACTTCGCCGGCCAGCAGCGCCAGGCTGTTGTTGTTGAACGGCTGGCGCACGCGGTTCAGCAGGTCGGCCACGGTCGCGTGCGACAGCGCGTAGCCGACGCGCAGCGAGGCCATGCCGTAGATCTTCGAGAAGGTGCGGGCCACCACCAGGTTCGGGAAGCGCTCCAGCCAGGCCCGCGCGTCGGGCCGCGTCGCCGGCTCCTGGTAGTGCCAGTAGGCCTCGTCGAGCACCACGACGACGTGCGGCGGCACGCTGGCGAGGTACTTCTCCAGCGCCGCCGGGTCCAGCCAGGTGCCGGTCGGGTTGTTGGGGTTGGCGATGAAGATCACCGACACGTCGGGCCGCAACGCCCTGCCGAACGCCGCCAGGTCGTGGCCGTAGGCCTGCGCGCCGCCGGCCGGCAGCGCCGGCACCACCACGGCCGCGGCGCCCTGCGCCTGGGTCGCGATCGGGTACACGGCGAAGGCGTGCTTGGAGAACATCGCGGCCCGGCCCGGGCCGAGGAACACGCGCGCGACGAACTCGAGGATGTCGTTGCTGCCGTTGCCCAGCGTGATGCGCTCGGGCGCGATGCCGTGCAGCTCGGCGAGCTTCTTCTTGAGCCGGAAGCCGCTGCCGTCCGGATAGCGCTCGAGGCTGCCGGCGGTCGCGCCGGCGAGCGCGGCGCGCACCTTCGGGCTGATGCCGAGCGGGTTCTCGTTCGAGGCCAGCTTGACCGCGTCGGCCACGCCCAGGCGCCGCTGCAGTTCCTCGATCGGCATGCCGGGCTCGTACGGCGCGAGCTTGCGCACGCCCTCGTGCGCGTTGCGCAGGAAGGCCGGCGCGCCCGCCTTGTCGGAATCGTTCATGCCGCCGCCCGTGGATAGGAGCCGAGGATGCGGAAGTATGCCGCCCGCGAGTTCACCAGTTCGAGCGCCGGCTTCACGCCGGCGTCGGCCTGGTGGCCCTCGAGGTCGATGAAGAAGTTGTAGTCCCAGGCCGCGCGCCGCGACGGCCGCGACTCGATCTTGGTCAGGCTGATGCCGGCGTCCGAGAACGGCTCCAGCAGCTCGAACAGCGCGCCGGAGCGGTTCTTGTGCGCCGACATCACCAGCGAGGTCATGTCGCGGCCGGTCGGCTCCGGGTTCTGGCGGCCGATGACCAGGAAGCGGGTGGTGTTGTTGGGGTCGTCCTCGATGTTCGAGGCCAGCGTGTTGAGCCGGTACAGCTCGGCCGCCGCCTGCCCCGCGATGGCGGCACCCTTGCCGGACCTGCGCACCCTCTGCGCCGCCAGGCCGTTGCTGGCCACCGCGATGCGCTCGGCGCGCGGCAGCTTGTCGTCGAGCCACTTGCGGCACTGCGCGAACGACTGCGCGTGCGCGTAGACCTTGCGGATGTCGCCGCGGCGCTTGTGGCGCGTCAGCAGGTGGTGGTGGACCGGCAGCCAGACCTCGCCGCAGATCGTCAGCGGCGTCGCCGCCAGCAGGTCGAGCGTGCTGCTGACCACGCCCTCGGTGGAGTTCTCGATCGGCACCACGCCGTAGGTGGCGCTGCCGGACTCGACGTCGCGGAAGATCTCGTCGATGGCGGTGGCCACGCGCGCGTTGACCTGGTGGCCGAAATGCTTGTAGACCGCGGCCGGAGTGTAGGTGCCCTCGGGCCCGAGGTACGACACTTCCAGCGGCGACTCCAGCGCCAGGCAGGCCGACATGATCTCGCGCATCAGGCGCGCCATCACCTCGTCCGACAGCGGGCCCTTGAGGTCCTGATTGCGCGCGATCGCGCGGCGCAGCACCTCGGCTTCGCGCGCCGGCCGGTAATGGTCGTTGCCCGCCTTGCCATCGCCGTCGCCGGCGGCGGCCTTGATCCGGCGGATGTCGAGCGCAACGCGCGCGCGCTCGGCGATCAGCTTCTGGATCTGCTGGTCGAGCTCGTCGATGCGCGTGCGCGCCTTCTTGAGGTCCGCCGGCGCCGTCATGCCGCGGCTTTCCCGTTGCCCAGGGCCCGCACCGACAGCACGCCCTTGATCGCGGCGATCTCGTCGCAGACCCGCGGCGGGATGGTGCCGTCGACGTCCACCAGGGTGTAGGCCAGCTCGCCGCGCGACTTGTTCAGCAGGTCGGCGATGTTGAGCTTGTGCCCGGCCAGCACCGTGGTGATCTGGCCGACCATGTTGGGCACGTTGGCGTTGGCGATGCACAGCCGCGTGGCGTTGCTGGCCGGCGGCATGACCGCCTCGGGGAAGTTGACCGAGTTGCGGATGTTGCCGTTCTCGAGGAAGTCGCGCAGCTGCTCGGCCACCATCACCGCGCAGTTGTCCTCGGCCTCGCCGGTCGAGGCGCCCAGGTGCGGCAGCGTGACCACGCGCGGGTGGCGGTAGAGCGTGCGGGTCGGGAAGTCGCAGACGTAGGCGTGCAGCTTGCCCTCGTCCAGGCCGGTCTTCACCGCGGCTTCGTCGACCACGCCCTCGCGCGCAAAATTGAGCACGGTCGTGCGCTGCTTCATCAGCTTGATGCGCTGGGCGCTGATCAGGTGCTTGGTGGCGTCGAGCAGCGGCACGTGCACGGTGATGAGGTCGGAGCGCGCCATCAAGTCGTCCACCGACAGCGCCTGCTGCACCGAGGAATTCATCTGCCAGGCGTTCTGCACCGTGATGGCCGGGTCGTAGCCCAGCACGCGCATGCCGAGGTCGATTGCCGAGTTGGCGACCTTCACGCCGATGGCGCCCAGGCCGACGACGCCGAGCGTCTTGCCGGGCAGTTCGAAGCCGACAAATTTCTTCTTGCCCTCTTCCACCGCCGCGTGCAGCGCCTTGTCGTCGCCGTCGAGCGTCTGGGTAAAGCTCCACGCCGGGATCAGGTTGCGCGCCGCCAGGAACATGCCGGCGAGCACCAGCTCCTTGACCGCGTTGGCGTTGGCGCCGGGCGCGTTGAACACCGGCACCCCGCGCTCGCTCATCGCCTTGACCGGGATGTTGTTGGTGCCGGCGCCGGCGCGGCCGATGGCCTTCACCGACTTGGGGATGTCGAGCTTGTGCATGTCGGCCGAGCGCACCATCACGGCGTCGGGGTTCGAGAGCGTGGATGCGACCTCATAACGGTCGCGCGGCAGCCGCTCGAGCCCGAGCACGGAGATGTTGTTCAGCGTCTGGATCTTGAACATGGCCTCAATCGTCATTCCCGCGAAGGCGGGAATCCAGGTTTCCCGCGTTCCGGCTCACCCGGACCGCGAGGGGCGCTATTGTTGCAGCGCAGCGAACGGGACGCTACTGCCAGCGCAAACCTGGCTCCAGCCTTCGGCCCCTGCCCGAGGCGTTCGCGCGGCGGCGCTTGCCACCGGCAAGCGCCGAAATCCGCGCTCACCCCCGTGTGCGCGCGAACTCCGTCATGTACTCCATCAGCGCCTGGACCCCGGCTTCGGGCATGGCGTTGTAGAGGCTCGCGCGCATGCCGCCGACCGAGCGGTGCCCCTTGAGGCCGTCGAGGCTCGCCGCCTTGGCGCCCTTGAGGAATTCGGCGTCCATGGCCTCGTTCGGCAGCGTGAAGACCACGTTCATCCAGGAGCGCGCGTCCTTCGCAACCGGGTTCTTGTAGAACGACTGGCCGTCGAGGTAGCCGTACAGCAGCCCGGCCTTGCGCTGGTTGATCTGCGCCATGCCCGGCAGGCCGCCGAGGCCCTTGATCCACTTGAACACCAGGCCGGCGACGTACCAGGAGAAGGTCGGCGGCGTGTTCAGCATCGACTCGGCCTCGGCGACCTGCTGGTAGTCGAGCACCGAGGGCAGCGCCGGGTGCACCTGGCCGACCAGGTCGTCCCGCACGATGACGAAGGTGATGCCCGAGGGTCCGGCGTTCTTCTGCGCGCCGGCGTAGATCAGGCCGAACTTCGCCACGTCGATCGGCCGCGACAGGAACGAGGACGAGAAGTCGGCCACCAAAGGCACGCCTTTGGCGTCCGGCACGAAATGGAATTCCACGCCCTCGATGGTTTCGTTCGGCGTGTAGTGCAGGTAGGCGGCGTCCGGATCGAGCTTCCAGCCCTTCGGGTCCGGGACGTGGTTGTACTTCTCGTCCGGGCACCTGGCCGCGACGTTGACTTTGCAGTAGCGCGCCGCTTCCTTCGACGCCTTCTTGCCCCAGGCGCCGTTGACGACGTAGTCCGCGCCGGCCTTGCCGCGCAGCAGGTTCATCGGCACGGCCGCGAACTGCGTGGTCGCCCCGCCCTGCAGGAACAGCACCTTGTAGTTGGCCGGCACGGCGAGCAGCTCGCGCAGGTCCTTCTCGGCCTCGGCCGCGATCGACATGAACGGCTTGTCGCGATGCGACATTTCCATCACCGACATGCCGGTGCCGCGCCAGTCGAGCAGCTCGTCGCGCACCTGTTCCAGCACGGGTTGCGCCAGCGTGGCGGGGCCGGCGGCGAAGTTGAACACGCGTTTCA
Organism: Gammaproteobacteria bacterium; assembly: GCA_052386975.1. Lineage (GTDB taxonomy): Bacteria > Pseudomonadota > Gammaproteobacteria > Nevskiales > Nevskiaceae > JACPFV01. Next base: position 7,678 of record JBQTJQ010000188.1, read on the forward strand.
TGGAAGCAGAACTTTCCTCGAAGCAGCCGGATGCCGCCGGCCTGTCCGGCGGCATCCGGGAAAAAGTGAGCTGCGGCTTAGCGCGCGTCGCCGAGCTTGGCGCCGTCGACCGGTGAGCCCAGCCAGCCGGTGATGTCCTTGGTGATGGTGTCCACACAGCGGCCCAGCACCGCGCACGAGCCCTTGAACCCGCCGAAGGCGCCGCCGCTGGACTTGCGCGTCGCCACGAAGCTGCCTACCTGCTTGCCCTTCTGGAACAGCTTGCCGGTGACGGTCACACCCTTGAAGTGGCCGACGAAAGCACTGCCGCCGGACTGCGCCGAGGCTATCTCCAGCAGCAGCACGTTGTCGCCGGAATCCGACTTCGGCTGGTCGACGGCCTTGCCCTCGATGCCCGCCTTGCCCAGCTTCTGCATCAGCAGGTCGGAAGCCTTCTGCGGGAGGTTGCACTCGGCCACGATGGCAGAATCAATCACGTCCTTGTTCGTATAGGCGACCGCGGCCGGAATGACCACCGCCTTCACCGCCTCCTGCGCCATCGCCGGCGCCACGGCCAGACCCAGCAGCAGTCCTGCAATCGCTTTGCGCATCGTCGTCCCCTTTCTGGTTCAACCCCCGGCCGGCCCGGGTCCGGGCGGCTCGGCGGTATTGTGCCCGCTCTCACCCTCGGCGTCGCCGCTCTCGGACTCGATGCGGTCGAGGCCCACCAGCCGGTCGTTCTCGTCCGGCCGCATCACGCGCACGCCCTGGGTGTTGCGGCCCTGCACCGAGATCTCCCGGGCGAAGGTGCGGATCAGGGTGCCGCCTTCCGAGATCAGCATGACCTCGTCGTTCTCGTGCACCTCGATCGCGCCGATCAGCTTGCCGGACTTGTCGGTCAGGTTCTGGGCGATGACGCCCTGCCCGCCGCGGCCGTGCACCGGGTACTCGCCGATCGGCGTGCGCTTGCCCAGGCCGAACTCCGACACCGTCAGGATGTCGACGCCGCCGCCGGCGAAGCCGGCCGTTCCATTATGTCCGGCGACGAGCAGGGCGATGACCCGTTCGCTTTCCTTCAGGCGCATGCCGATCACGCCGGTGGCCTGGCGGCCCATGGCGCGCACGTCGTCCTCGTGGAAGCGGATGGCGCGTCCGCCGTCGCAGAACAGCAGCACGTCGTTGGCGCCGTTGGTCAGCGCCACGTCGACCAGCGCGTCGTCGGAGCGCAGCTCGACCGCGATGATGCCGTTGGCGCGGATGTGGGAGAAATCCTCCAGCGGGGTCTTCTTGACCGTGCCCAGGCGCGTGGCCGCGAAGACGTAGGAGCCGGGCGCGAAATCCTTGATCGGCAGCACCGCGGAGATTTTTTCCATGGCCTCCAGCGGCAGCAGGTTCACGAACGGCTTGCCGCGCGCGCCGCGCGCGCCGACCGGCAGCTCGAACACCCGCAGCTTGTAGACCTTGCCGAGGCTGGAGAAGCACAACAGCGTGTCGTGCGTATGCGCGATCCACAGCCGGTCGACGAAATCCTCTTCCTTGGTGGTCGCCGCCATCTTGCCGCGGCCGCCGCGCTTCTGGGCGCGGTACTCGTCGAGCGGCTGGCTCTTGACGTAGCCCTCGTGCGACAGCGTCACCACCATGTCCTGCGGCGTGACCAGGTCCTCGCGGTTCAGGTTGACCGCGCCCTCGGTGATCTCGGTGCGGCGCTCGTCGGCGTACTGGTCCCTGATCTCCAGCAGCTCGGCGCGGATCACGCCCAGCAGGCGCTCCTCGCGCGCCAGGATGTCGAGGTAATCCACGATCGAGTCGAGGATCTCCTTGAACTCCTGGATGATCTTGTCCTGCTCGAGGCCGGTCAGCGTGTGCAGCTTGAGCTCGAGGATGGCCTGCGCCTGGGCCTCCGACAGCCGGTAGCTGCCCTGCACCAGGCCGAACTCGGCGGCCAGGTCCTCGGGCCGCGAACTCGCGGAGCCGGTTTTCTCGAGCATCGCGGTGACCGCACCGGGCCTCCAGGCCTTCGCCATCAGGTCGGCCTTGGCCTCGGCCGGCGTCTTCGATGCCTTGATCAGGGCGATGACCTCGTCGATGTTGGCCAGCGCGACCGCCTTGCCCTCGAGGATGTGGGCGCGCTTGCGCGCTTCCTTGAGCAGGTGGCGGGTGCGGCGCGTCACCACCTCGCGGCGGTGGCGGACGAAGATCTGCAGCAGCGCCTTGAGCGACAGGGTCTTGGGCTGGCCGTCCTCCAGCGCCACCATGTTGATGCTGAAGCTGTCCTGCAGCTGGGTGTGCTGGAACAGGTTGTTGAGCACCACGTCGGCGTTCTCGCCGCGCTTGAGCTCGATCACCATGCGCAGGCCGTCCTTGTCGGACTCGTCGCGCAGCTCGGAGATGCCCTCGACCTTCTTGTCCTTGACCAGCTCGGCGATCTTCTCCAGGCAGCGCGCCTTGTTGACCTGGTACGGCAGCTCGGTGACGACGATCGCCTGGCGTTCCTTGCCGATGTCCTCGAAGTGCGTGCGGCCGCGGACCACGATGCGGCCGCGGCCGGTGGAGTACGCGTCGACCAGGCCGTTGGCGTCGAGCAGGATTCCGGCGGTCGGGAAATCCGGCGCCGGAACGAGCTTCATCAGGCCGGCGAGGTCGAGCTCCGGGTTGTCGATCAGCGCCACGCAGGCGTCGATGAC
>JBQTJQ010000189.1:0-25031 GCA_052386975.1 Gammaproteobacteria bacterium
GGCGAGCCTCGAAGGCCTGACCGACCGCGACGCGGCCGCGGCGCTGCGCGGCGCGACGATCGAGGTGCCGCGCGCGGCGCTGCCGAAGACGAAGGCCGGCGAGTTCTACTGGACCGACGTGATCGGCGCCGAGGTGACGGGCACGACGGGCGCGCGGCTGGGCCGGCTCGCCGGCGTGACCAGCAACGGCGCGCAGGACGTGATGGTGGTGAAGGGCGAGGTGGAAAGGCTGATCCCGTTCGTGGTCGGGCCGATCGTGCAGCACGTCGACCCGGTGGCGAAGAAGATTTTGGTCGAGTGGGACCCGAAATGGTGATCCCATGAAGATCGAGGTGTTGACGCTGTTCCCGGAATTCGTGGAACAGGTCGGGCGGTACGGCATCGTGGGGCGCGCCGTTGAGTCCGGGAAGCTCGTGCTGAGCACGCGCAACTTCCGGGATTACAGCGAGAACAAGTGGCGCCGCGTGGATGACCGGCCGTACGGCGGCGGTCCCGGCATGGTGATGAACGCCGGGCCGGTGGCGAAGGCGATCGAGGCCGCGAAGGCTTCGATCGGCGCGAAGGCGAAAGTCGTCGCGCTGTCGCCGCAGGGCGCGCCGCTGACCCAGGACTGGGTGAAGCGGCTGGCGGCCGAGGACGGCTTGGTGGTGTTGTGCGGGCGCTACGAAGGCATCGACGAGCGCGCGCACAAGCTGGCGGATGTGGAGCTGTCGGTGGGCGATTTCGTCCTGTCCGGCGGCGAGCTGGCGGCGATGATGCTGGTGGACGCGGTGGCGCGGTTGATTCCGGGCGCGCTGGGCGACGAGCAATCGGCCGAGAACGATTCGTTCTCGTCTGGCGTGCTGGACCACCCGCACTACACGCGGCCGGAGGAGTGGCAGGGCCAGGCGGTGCCGGAAGTGCTGTTGTCCGGCGACCACGCCGCGGTGAGGCGGTGGCGGTTGAAGCGGGCGCTGGGAGCCACGTGGCTCAAGCGGCCGGATTTGTTGAGGGGTTTGACGCTGGACCAGGAACAGGATGAACTGCTGCGCGAATTCATCGCGGAGCAGCAACGTAAAGGGCAAGGGTAGACAAATGGCGAACATCATCGAGCAGCTCGAAGCGGAACAGGTGGCCAAGAAGAAGGTCCCGGCGTTCAAGCCCGGCGACACGGTCGAGGTCAAGGTCAAGGTCAAGGAGGGCGACCGCGAGCGCCTGCAGGCCTTCGAGGGCGTCGTCGTCGCCAAGAAGAACCGCGGCCTGAATTCGTCGTTCACGGTGCGCAAGACCTCGCACGGCGAGGGCGTCAAGCGCGTGTTCCAGACCTATAGCCCGCAGGTCGCGGAGATCCAGGTCAAGCGCAAGGGCGAAGTCGCCCGGGCCAAGCTGTATTACCTGCGCGATCTCGCCGGCAAGGCCGCGCGCATCAAGGAGAAGCTGTCGTAGGTCGGCAATCCATTGCCGACATGGCGGCATGGAATGCCGCCCTGCGCGAACAAGAAAGCCGGCCTCGAGCCGGCTTTCTTGTTTTCAAAGGTGTCTGACACCTTTGAAGGGGGTTTTGTTGCGGTGCAGTAAAAGGGCCCGTAGAGTTACGCGCTCCCGCAGGAGTCCTGAAGTGAAGTCCGTCTTCCCCCGCATCCAGCGCCTGCCGCCTTACGTCTTCAACATCGTCGGCGACCTGAAGAAGGCTGCGCGCGCGCGAGGCGAGGACATCATCGATTTCGGCATGGGCAACCCGGACCAGCCGACGCCGCAGCACATCGTCGACAAGCTGGTCGAGGCCGCGACGCGCAAGGGCCATCGCCACACCCATCGCTACTCGGTGAGCAGGGGCATCCCGCGGCTGCGCCGCGCCATGACCGGCTGGTACCAGAAGCGCTACGGCGTCGAGCTGAACCCCGACACCGAATGCATCGCGGCGATCGGCAGCAAGGAAGGCCTGGCGCACCTGGCCATGGCCACGCTCGACCGCGGCGACACCGTGCTGGTGCCCAATCCGGCGTATCCGATCCATCCGTACGGCGTGGTGCTGGCCGGCGCCGAAGTGCGCCACGTGCGCATGACACCCGACGTGGACTTCTTCGAGGAGCTGCAGCGCGCCATCAAGGAGTGCATGCCCGCGCCGAAGATGCTGATCCTGAATTTCCCGGGCAACCCGACCACGCAGTGCGTGGAGCTGGATTTCTTCGAGAAGGCGGTGGCGATCTGCCGCGAGCACGGCATCTGGCTGGTGCACGACCTGGCTTACGCCGACATCGTGTTCGACGGCTACGAGGCACCTAGTGTCCTGCAGGTCAAGGGTGCCAAGGACCTCGCCGTGGAGTTCTTCACGCTCAGCAAGAGCTACAACATGCCCGGCTGGCGCGTCGGCTTCATGGTCGGTAACTCCGAACTGGTCGGAGCGCTGGCGCGCATCAAGGGCTACCTGGACTACGGCATGTTCACGCCGATCCAGGTCGCCGGCATCGCCGCACTGGAGGGCCCGCAGGACTGCGTGCGCGAGATCCGCGACACCTACCAGGCGCGCCGCGACGTGTTGTGCGACGGCCTGAACCAGGCCGGCTGGGCGGTCGAAAAGCCCAAGGCGACGATGTTCGTGTGGGCAAAGATCCCGGAGCCGTTCCGCAAGCCGGGTTCGATCGAGTTTTCCAAGCGCCTGCTTGAGGAGGCCAAGGTGGCGGTGTCGCCGGGTGGCGGGTTTGGTGAATATGGCGACGACCACGTGCGCTTCGCGCTGATCGAGAACGAGCAGCGCACGCGCCAGGCGGTCCGTGGCATCAAGCAGATGTTGAAGCACGCATGAGCGAGCCGATCCGCGTCGGGCTGCTGGGGCTGGGCACGGTCGGGCAGGGCCTGGTGCGCCTGCTGGCGCAAAACCGCTCCGAATACCTGCGCCGGCTCGGGCGGCTGCTGATCGTCACCCACGCCTTCGCGCGCGACCTGTCGCGCAAGCGCGACTGCGACCTGACCGGAATCAACGTGGTCAACGACCCGCACGTCATCACGCTCGAGGCGCCGGTGGACGTGGTGGTCGAGCTGCTCGGCGGCCTGTCGCCGGCACGCGAGTTGATCCTCGAGGCCATCGGCCGCGGCAAGCCGGTGGTCACCGCCAACAAGGCGCTGCTGGCCGAGGACGGCGACCGGTTGTTTGACGCCGCCCGCAAAGCGGGCGTCGCCATTGCGTTCGAGGCCTCGGTGGCCGGCGGCATCCCGATCCTGCGCGTGCTGCGCGAGGGCCTGGCCGGCAACCGGATCGAGGAACTCGCCGGCATCGTCAACGGCACCAGCAACTACATCCTCACGCAGATGGCCGAGCGCGGGCTGGATTTCGCCGCGGCGCTGGCCGAGGCGCAGGCGAACGGCTACGCCGAGGCCGACCCGGCGTTCGACGTCGACGGCATTGACGCCGCCCACAAGCTGACCATCCTCGCCTCGCTGGCCTTCGGCATGCCGCTGGCGTTCAAGGGCGTGGCGGCCGAAGGCATCCGCGACGTGACCGCGCGCGACCTGGTGCTCGCGGCCGAGCTGGGCTACCGCATCAAGCCGCTGGCGCTCGCCAAGCGCCACGGCGGCCGCGTCGAGCTGCGCGTGCACCCGACGCTGGTCCCCGCCGACCACCTGCTGGCCAGGGTCGACGGCGTGCTGAACTCGATCATCGTGCGGTCCGATGCGGTGGGGCCGACCGGCTACTACGGCCGCGGCGCGGGCGGCGATGCCACGGCCTCGGCCGTGGTGGCCGACCTGCTCGAGATCGCGCGCGAGCTCGGCGCACACGCGCAGTTCCAGGCCCACCCGCTGGGCTACGACCCGTCGGCAGTGCAGCCGCAACCGCTGGTGCCGCTGGCCGAGGTCGAGTGCGCGCACTACCTGCGCCTGCGCGTGGCCGACACGCCGGGCGTGCTCAAGGCGATCACCTCGATCCTGGCCGAGCTCGACATCAGCATCGAGGCGATCCTGCAGAAGGAGCCCCAGTCAAAACCTGACGGAAAGGAAGACGCGATGGTCGCGATCATCACGTCGGTGGTGGCCGACCAGCGCTTCGCCAGTGCGCTGGAAAAGCTGCTCGCGCTCAAGTTCGTGCGGCCGGGCTCGACGCACCTGCGCGTCGAACACTTCAATGGCCACTGAAAAAAAGGGGACAGAACTATTTTCGGGCGACGGGCCAGGCTGGTCCCTGCAGCCATGAAAAATAGTTCCGTCCCCTTTTCCGTCCCCTTTTCGCCGGTCACGCTCGAGGGCCGCCGCGTGCGGCTCGAGCCGTTGTCGCTGGCGCACCTGCCGGCGCTGCAGGCGGCCGGCGCCCACGATGAACTGTGGCCGTACTTCGTGTGGTCGTTCGCCGCGCCGGAGGCGATGAAGCGCTTTGTCGAGACCGCCCTGGCCGACCAGCAGGCCGGCACGGCGCTGCCGTTCGCGATCATCGAGGTGGCGACGGGTGAGACCGTCGGCAGCACGCGCTTCGGCGCCATCGACCGCCACCACCGCCGAGCCGAGTGCGGCTGGACCTGGCTGACACCCGCGCGCCAGCGCGGCCCGCTGAACACCGAGATGAAGTACCTGATGCTGCGCCACGCCTTCGAGGTGCTCGGCTGGCTGCGCGTGGAGTTCAAGACCGACGCGCTCAACGCCAAGTCCCGCCGCGCGCTCGAGCGCATCGGCGCCACGCAGGAAGGCATCTTCCGCAACCACATGGTCATGCACACCGGCAAGATCCGCGACTCGGTGTGGTTCAGCGTGATCGACCGCGACTGGCCGAGGGTGAAACGGCAGCTTGAGCAGCTCATGGCCGTAGGGCGGCATGCCCATGCCGCCGGGAGTGTCGGCAAGTGATTGCCGACCTACGCCCCTACACGGGGCTCATCGACCAGTACCGCGAGCGCCTGCCGCTGCCGGCGGCCGCGCGCCCGATCTCGCTGGGCGAGGGCCGCACGCCGCTGGTCCGCCTGCACAACATCCCGAAGGAACTGGGCTTCAAGGGCGAGCTCTACGTGAAGTTCGAGGGCGCCAACCCGACCGGCTCGTTCAAGGACCGCGGCATGACGGTGGCGGTGACCGACGCGGTCCACCGCGGCAGCAAGGCGGTGATCTGCGCGTCCACCGGCAACACCTCGGCTTCGGCGGCGGCGTACGCCGCGCGCGCCGGCATCGCCGCGTTCGTGCTGATCCCCGAGGGCAAGATCGCCGTGGGCAAGCTGGCCCAGGCGGTCATGCATGGCGCCGTGGTGATGCAGATCAAGGGCAACTTCGACGACGGCATGCGGCTGGTCAAGGAAGTCGCACAGGACGTGCCGGTGGCGATCGTGAACTCCATCAACCCGTACCGCCTGCACGGCCAGAAGACCGCGGCGTTCGAGATCGTCGAGGCGCTGGGCCGCGCGCCCGACGTGCACTGCCTGCCGGTCGGCAACGCCGGCAACATCAGCGCGTACTGGCTCGGCTACTCGGAGGCCTCCGGCCTGCCGACGGCGGTGAGGGCCGAGTGCCCCGGCGCGCCGAAGTATTCCACTGCGAAGCTCGCCGGCGCGCGGCCGGTGATGGCGGGCTTCCAGGCCGCCGGCGCCGCGCCGTTCCTGCGTGGCAAGCCGGTGGCGAACCCGGAGACCGTGGCGACCGCGATCCGCATCGGCCACCCGCAGAGCTGGGACCTGGCCTGGGCCGCGCAGAAGGAATCGGACGGCTGGTTCGGCGAGTTCAGCGACGCGGAAATCCTCGCCGCGCAGCAGTTGCTGGCGAAACGCGAGGGCGTGTTCTGCGAGCCGGCCTCGGCCGCCTCGCTGGCCGGCGCCATGCGCCACATCGAGGACGGCAGGATCGCCGCGACGGCGACCGTGGTCTGCACGCTGACCGGGCACGGCCTCAAGGATCCGGACATCGCGTTGCGCGACGGCCTCAAGGGCGTCGTGCAGGTCGCGGCCGAGCGCAAGGCGGTCGAGAAGGCGCTGAAAGACCGGATGTGACCCGTCGTCCCCGCGAAAGCGGGGACCCAGTTCCCAAAAGACTGGATTCCCGCCTTCGCGGGAATGACAATGTTGCATGCCGCAGCCCGTGATTCGCCGTCGCACCCCCATCACGGGCAACCTGCCGGCGACGCTCCACCCGGTCGTCAAGCGGGTCTATTCGCAGCGTGGCGTCGTGTCCGAGGCCGAGCTGTCGCTGGAGCTCAAGGCGCTGCTGCCGCCCGAGACGCTGCTCGGCATCGATCGCGCCTGCGACGAGCTGCTGCGCGCGGTGACTTCCGGGGTGAAGATCGTCGTGGTCGGCGACTACGACGCCGACGGCGCCACGGGCGCCGCGCTCGGCGTGGCCGCGCTGCGCGCGTTCGGGGCCGTGGCGCCGGACTACCTGGTGCCGAGCCGTTTCCACCAGGGCTATGGCCTTTCACCCGCGCTCGCCGATGCCGCTCAGGCCATGGGCGCGCACTGCCTGCTCACCGTGGACAACGGCATCGCCAGCATCACAGGCGTCGCGCGCGCGAAGGAACTCGGCCTGCGCGTGGTGGTCACCGACCACCACCTGGCCGGGCCGCAACTACCGGCGGCCGACGGCATGGTCAACCCGAACCAGCCCGGCTGCGCCTTCGGCAGCAAGCACCTGGCCGGCGTCGGCGTGATGTTCTACGTGCTGTCGGCGCTGCGCGCGCGCCTGCGCGACATCGGCTGGTTTGCCGACCGTGCCGAGCCGCGCATGGCCGATTTCCTCGACCTGGTCGCGGTCGGCACCGTCGCCGACGTGGTGCGGCTCGACTACAACAACCGCATCCTGGTGGCGCAGGGCCTGGCGCGCATCCGCGTCGGCCGCGCGCGGCCCGGGATCCTCGCGCTGCTGCAAGTGGCAGGCCGCGACCCGGCGACCGTGGGCAGCACCGACGTCGGCTTCTCGATCGGTCCGCGGCTCAACGCCGCCGGCCGGCTCGAGGACATGCGCCTGGGCATCGAGTGCCTGCTGGCCGAGAGCGACGAGGCGGCGTTGGCGATGGCGCAGCGCCTCGACCAGCTCAACCGCGAGCGGCGCGACATCGAGGCGCAGATGCGCGACGAGGCGATGGCGATGGTCGACAAGCTCGACGGCGACGCCGTCGGCCTCGCGCTGTTCGACCCGCGCTGGCACGAGGGCGTGGTCGGCCTGGTCGCCTCCCGCATCAAGGACCGGCTGCACCGACCGACGTTCGCGTTCGCTCGCGCGAAGGACGCCGGCATGCTCAAGGGCTCGGGCCGCTCGATCGCCGGCCTGCACATCCGTGATGCGCTGGCGCTGGTGGACGCGCGCCGGCCGGGGATGATCGTGCGCTTCGGTGGCCACGCCATGGCGGCAGGCCTGACGCTGCCCGAGTCGCGGCTGGCCGAGTTCTCGGAGGCGTTCCAGCAGGTCTGCACGGAGGCGCTCGACGACTGCGCGCTCGAGCGGGTGCTCGAGTCCGACGGCGAGCTCGGTGCCGGGGAGTTCACGCTCGACACCGCGCGGGCGCTCGAAGCCGCCGGGCCGTGGGGGCAGGGCTTCCCCGAGCCGCTGTTCGACGGCGCCTTCGAGGTGCGCGAAGCGCGGGTGGTCGGCGAGCGCCATGCGCGCTATAAGCTGCGCGGGCCTGGCGAGCGCAGCCTCGAGGCGATCCACTTCAATGCCGAGACGATCTCCGGAACGGGACCGGTGCAGCTGGCTTACCGGCTCGGCGTGAACCGCTACCAGGGGTACGAGAGCGCCGAGATGAAAGTGGAGCTGCTGGTCTCGCCCACCGCGAGCGCCGGGTAGACTCGGGCATGGTCCGCCTGCCGTTGCTCGCATTGCTGCTCGCCGTGGGCGCGGCGGCCCAGGCCGCCGACGTCCCGGCAAAGTCAGTGCAGCTGGCCACCACCGAGTGGCCGCCCTACATCGGCCAGAGCCTGCCCGGCCGCGGTTACGTCCACATGCTGACCGAGCGCGCCTTTGCGGCGTCCGGCTATCGCGCCGAGATCCGGTTCTACCCGTGGGCGCGCGCGCTGGCATTGGCGCGCGACGGCAAGGTCGCGGGACTGCTCCCGGAATACTTCGACGCGGCCCGGACGGGCGAGTTTGCCTATTCCCGACCCTTTCCCGGCGGGCCGGTGGGCTTCTACGTGCGCCGCGACAGCCAGCTGTCGCTGCCGAAGTCGATGGCAACGAAACCGGCCGAGGCGCTGGCCACGCTCAAGCACCTGCGCTTCGGCGTGGTGCGCGGCTACCTCAACGCGCCGGTGTTCGATTCGGCGCCCGACCTGAAGCGCGAGGACGCCAAGGACGACCTGACCAACCTGCGCAAGCTCTACCACCGCCGCGTGGACGCAATCGTGATCGATCGCAACGTCGCCGAATACCTGCTGCGGACCGCCGTGCCGGAGTTCGCCGCCGCGCTGGCTTACCTGGAGCCGCCACTGGCGCAGCACCCGCTCTACGTCGCCTTCTCACTCACCGCGCCGGACCACGCGGCGCTGCTGCAGGCATTCAACCGCGGCCTCGACCGGCTCGAGGCTTCCGGCGAGCTCGCGAAAATCAGGCGGCAGGCTGGGCTGGGCGCCGAACGGTCATGAGGGCGTAGCTCGGGAAGCGCGCGGCGTCGAGCGGCTGCGCCAGGAAGTAGCCCTGGATCTCGTCGCAACGGGCGGCGCGCAGGTACGTCAGCTGCTCGCCGGTCTCGACGCCCTCGGCGATCACCGCCAGCTTGAGGCTGTGGCCAAGGCCGATGATGGCGTTGACGATGTGCGTGCTGTTGGCGTCCTGCATCAGCTGGCGCACGAACGACTGGTCGATCTTGAGCGCCGTCACCGGCAGCTTCAGCAGGTAGCTCAGCGACGACTGGCCGGTGCCGAAGTCATCGACCGACAGGCGCGTGCCGGATTCGCGGACTTCCTGGAGCGCGGCGATCGCGGCGTCGAGGTTCTGCATCATCGCGGTCTCGGTGATCTCGATGTCGAGCCGGCGCGGATCCAGCCCGCTGGCCGAGAGCTGGTCGGACACCAGCCGGCCGATGCCGCCCTTGGCCTCGAACTGGGCCGCCGAGACGTTCACCGCGACGCGCAGCGGCGGCAGGCCGAAGTCGGACCATTCCTGGGCGTGGCGGCAGGCCTGCTCCATCACCCAGCGGCCGATCTCGACGATCAGCCCGCTCTCCTCGGCCAGCGGCACGAACGTCGCCGGCGGCACCTGGCCGCGGACCGGGTGCATCCAGCGCAGCAGGGCCTCGGCCCCGACCAGCTGGTGCGTCGCGGTGTTGAACTGCGGGTGGAACTGCAGCTGGAGCTCGTTGCGCTCGAGGGCGCGCTCGAGGTCGTGCACCAGCTCGCGCCGCGCCCGCATGCGCGCTCCGAGCTCGACGACGTAGAAGCTGACCTGGCTGCGCCCGGCCTTCTTGGCCATGTTCAGCGCTTCCTCGGCGTTGCGCGTCAGGGCGTCGGGCTGCTCGCCGTCGTCCGGATACAGGGCGATGCCGGCGCACAGCCGCGCCTCGATCGCGTGCGCGCCGATCGCGAGCGGCGACTTGCCTTCCTGGACGATGCGCTGCGCCAGGCCCTCGGCCGGGTCGGGCCCCTCCAGGTTCTCGAGCAGCACGGCGAACTGGTCGCCGGAGAGGCGGGCGACGGTGACGCCGTCGCCGGCGAGCCGGCGGATGCGCGCCGCCACCTCACGCAGCACGGCGTCGCCGGTGTCCTGGCCGTGCTGGTCGTTGATGTGCTGGAAGTCGCGCACGTCGCACATCAGCACCGCGACGTGGCGCTGGTCCGGGCGCGCGCGCCGGATCGCCTGATCGAGCCGGTCGTAGAACAGCGTGCGGTTGGGCAGGTCGGTCAGGCGGTCGAACTGCTGCAGGTACTCGGCCTTGGCTTCGGCCTTCTCGCGGCGCGCGATGTGGTCCTCGATCGACTGGAGCAGCTTGTTGGCCGATTCGATCCAGGTGCCGAGCTCGTCGCGCTCGTGGCCCTGGATCGACGGCAGGCGCATGCGCTGGGGCGCCTGCGGATCGACGTTGCTGAGCGTCTCCACCATGCGCGACAGCGGCCGCGTGAGCCAGACGTAAAAGATCGCCGCGAGCGCGAGTGCCAGCACCAGCGAGCGCAGGATCCCGGCCAGCACCACCACCGCCGCCCGGTCCAGGAACGCGCGGCCGGCCGGGTAGGTGTCCACCTGCACGCGCAGCTCGCCGACCGGGTCGGGCATGGCCTCGACCTGCAGCGGCAGCACGTGGCTGCGCTCGGCGCCGAAGATGGCGTCGGTGACGGCGCGCAGCGCGCCGGGCCGGGCCTCGCGCTGCCAGATCGCCAGCTCGTCGGACGGATAGGCCACCAGGGTGGCGCCGGACAGGGACTCGTAGCGGGCCAGGCCGTCCAGCACCTGGCGCGCCAGCACCGGGTCGATGTTCCAGGCCGCCTCGGTCGCCGGCTGCCGCAGCATCGCCAGCACCTGCTCGGTGTTGCGGTCGATCTCGGCGCTCTGGTTGCGCGCATCCAGCACGATCTGGCCCGCACTCAGCCCGATGCCGACGACCATCGCGCAAACCATGCACGTGATCAGCAGCCGGAAGCTCAGGCGGTCCGCGGAGCGGATGCTCATGGCGTCCGCCGATGGTAGTTCAGGCGAAGAGCTTGCGCACCTTGTGCAGCGCAGCGACGAGTTGTTCCACGTCGTCGGGGCCGTTGTACAGCGCGAACGAGGCGCGGGCCGTCGCCGACAGGCCGTAGCGCTCCATCAAAGGCATCGCGCAATGGTGGCCGGCGCGGATGGCCACGCCCTCCATGTCGAGCACCGAGCCGATGTCCTGCGGGTGGGCGCAATCCATGACGAAGGAGATGATCGCGCCCTTGCGCCTGGCCGTACCGACCAGGCGCAAGCCGTCGATGGCGCGGAGCTGTTCGGTCGCCTGCTCCAGCAGCGCGTGCTCGTGCGCCGCGATCGCGGGCCGGCCGAGCGCTTCGATGTAGTCGAGCGCCGCGGCGAAGCCCACGGCGCCCGACATGTCCGGCGTGCCGGCCTCGAACTTGTACGGCACGTCGTTCCAGGTGCTGCCCTCGAAGGCCACGGTGCGGATCATGTCGCCGCCGCCGAGGTGCGGCGGCATGGCTTCGAGGTGTTCGCGCTTCGCGATCAAGGCGCCGAAGCCGGTCGGGCCGTAGGCCTTGTGCGACGATGCCGCGTAGAAGTCCGCACCGAGCGCCTTGAATTCCACCGCCAGGTGGGCCGTGGCCTGCGCGCCGTCAATCAACACCGGGATGCCGCGCTTGCGCGCTTCGGCAATCACGTCCTCGATCGGGTTGATGGTGCCGAGGGCGTTGGAAACGTGGCCGAGGGCTACGAGCCTGGTGCGCGGCGACAGGCGAGCCAGGAATTCGTCCCACACCAGCTCGCCGGCGTCGTTGACCGGCGCCGCGACGATCTTCGCGCCTTTCTCGGCCGCGACCAGCTGCCAAGGGACGATGTTGGAGTGGTGCTCGAGGCCGGTCAGCAGGACCTCGTCGCCGGCCGCGAGGCGCGGACGCAGGAACGACCAGGCCACCAGGTTGATGGCATCGGTGGTGCCGCGCGTGAACACCACTTCCTCGCGCGCGGCGCCGAAGTAACGCGCGATGGTGTCGCGCGCGCCCTCGTAGGCGGTCGTGGCGCGCTCGGCCAGGTCGTGCACCGCGCGGTGCACGTTGGCGTTCTTGTGACGGTAGTAGCCGTCGAGCGCCTTGAGCACGCTCTCCGGCTTCTGCGTGGTCGCGGCGTTGTCCAGGTAGGCGAGGCGCTTGCCGCGCGCCTTCTCGCGCAGGATCGGGAACTCGGCGCGGACCCGCGCCAGATCAAAGGTGTCAGACACCTTTGAAACGTTCCGCGATCTGGCGGGCGGCGAGCTCGCGGGCCGGCGCGAACTCGATGCGGTCGAGGACGGCGTTGGCGAAAGTCGACAAGAGCAGCCCGCGCGCGCTGGGGAGGTCGAGGCCGCGCGTGCGCAGGTAATAGAGCGCTTCCTCGTCGAGCTGGCCGCAGGTCGCGCCATGCGCGCACTTGACGTCGTCGGCGTAGATCTCGAGCTCGGGCTTGGCGTTGACCTCGGCGCCGGGCGCCAGCAGCAGGCTGTCGACGTGCTGCTCGGAGTCGGTCTTCTGTGCGCCTTCATGGACGATGACCTTGCCGTTGAAAATCGCCCGCGCCTTGGCGGGCACCAGGCAACGGAAGGTCTCGCGCGAAGTCCCGTGCGGCGCGCGATGGTCCAGGCGCGTGTGCACGTCGAGGTGTTCGCCGGCGGCCGGCGCCAGTACGCCGTGCAGCTCGGCCGACGCGCCGGGCGCTTCCAGCGCGACGTTGAGGTCGTTGCGCACCAGCGCGCCGCCCGCGTACAGGCCGACGCAGGTGAGGCGGGCGTCGCGCCCGACGCGCGCGTCGAGGCGCGAGATCAGGTTGGTGCCGGCGCCGGGCTGCTGGATGCGGTACAGGGTCAGCGACGCGTTGTCCGCCAGGTCGACTTCGAGGTTGTGCAGTGCGAGGCTCGCGACATCGGCGCCGCGCTCGTGCAACACCAGCGTGGCCTGCTGGCTCGGGCGCAGCGCGATGCGATGCGTGAGCAGGAGGGCGACGCCATCGCGGCCACCGAGCTGCACGACCTTGGTCAGCGGCGCATCGCCTTCGAACACGACGTCGATCGCCTGCGGCGCCGCTTCGGCCCACGCCCGCGCCTTCAGCGGCGACAAGTCTGTATAGCGCCAGTCTTCGTGGCGCTTGTCGGGCAGCGCGGCCAGGGCCGCGGCGACGGTGCCGCTCACGCCGCGTTCTCCAGCCAGCCGTAGCCCTTCTCTTCGAGCTCGGCAGCCAGCTCAGGTCCTCCGGACTTGACGATGCGGCCCCGCGCCAGCACGTGCACGCGGTCGGGCTTCACGTGGTCGAGCAGGCGCTGGTAGTGCGTGACCAGCAGGATCGCGCGGTCCGGCGCGCGCATGGCGTTGATGCCATCGGCGACGACTTTCAGCGCGTCGATGTCGAGGCCGGAGTCGGTTTCGTCGAGCACCATCAGCTTGGGCTGCAGCACCAGCATCTGCAGCACCTCGTTGCGCTTCTTCTCGCCGCCGGAGAAGCCTTCGTTGACGCCCCGATGCAGCATCGAGATGTCCATCTTCACCTTGGCCAGGCGGTCGCGGACCCAGGCGAGGAAATCCATGGCGTCGATCTCCGGCTCGCCGCGGTGCTTGCGCTGCGCATTCAGCGCGGCCTTGAGCAGGTACATGCTCGATACGCCCGGGATCTCGACCGGGTACTGGAAGCCGAGGAACACGCCCTCGGCCGCGCGCTGCTCGGGCGTCAGCGCCAGCAGGTCCTTGCCTTTGTAGGTCACCGATCCTTCGGTGACGGTGTGGCCATCACGGCCGGCAAGCAAGTGGGCGAGGGTGGACTTGCCCGAGCCATTGGGGCCCATGACGGCGTGCACCTCCCCGGCGTTCACCGACAAGTCGATGCCGTTGAGGATGTCCTTGCCGTCCACGTTGGCGTGAAGCTTCTTGATTTCGAGCATAAAAAGGGTCAGATCATTTATTTCAGAAGTTGGAGGTAATTGAGAAATTCATCTGACCCTTTTTTAGCCGACGGCGCCTTCAAGGGTGACGGCAAGCAGCTTCTGCGCCTCAACCGCGAACTCCATCGGCAGCTCCTTGAACACCTGCTTGCAGAAGCCGCTGACGATCATCGAGACGGCATCCTCCTCGGAGATTCCGCGGGACCGGCAGTAAAACAGCTGGTCCTCGCCGATCTTCGAGGTGGTGGCCTCGTGCTCGAGCTTGGCCGTCGGATTGCGGATTTCGGTGTACGGGAAAGTGTGCGCGCCGCACTGGTCGCCGATCAGCAGCGAATCGCACTGCGTGTAGTTCCGCGCGTGGGTCGCGCCCGGCAGCATGCGCACCAGGCCGCGGTAGGACTGCTGGCCGTGGCCCGCCGAGATTCCCTTCGACACGATGGTCGAGCGCGTGTTCTTGCCGATGTGCAGCATCTTGGTGCCGGTGTCGGCCTGCTGGCGGTGGTTGGTCACCGCGACGGAATAGAACTCGCCGACCGAATCGTCGCCGCGCAGGATGCAGCTCGGGTACTTCCAGGTGATGGCCGAGCCGGTCTCGACCTGGGTCCAGCTGATCTTGCTCGCGCGCCCGCGGCAGTCGCCGCGCTTGGTCACGAAGTTGTAGATGCCGCCGCGGCCTTCCTCGTCGCCCGGGTACCAGTTCTGCACGGTCGAGTATTTGATCTGGGCGCGGTCGAGCGCGACCAGCTCGACCACGGCGGCGTGCAGCTGGTGCTCGTCGCGCTGGGGCGCGGTGCAGTTGTGCGTGGCAAAACCCTTCACCAGGTATGTGTGCGGCTCGCCCCTGGTCTCGAAGTTGTAAACGTGTCCATCGTAGGGTTGGCGCCCGACTTTCCTTGCCGGCACAAGAAAGTAGCCGTCACGAAGGATGGCGCGCCGGCCACGCGTGTTCTCGGCGTGGTAGATCCAGTAACGCTTCTTGTGGCGCACAAGACGCCCATCCTTCATGCGTTCATCGAACGCCTCGCGCGGGTTGATGCAGGCGAAGATGCCCTGGCGTGCCCACAGCTCCTGGACCTGGAAGGCGAGCTGGCGCGAAATGGTCGCGGCCCTGACGGCGGTGAAGCCGCCGATCCTCGAGCGGCTGCCGTCGCCGAGGTAGTACGTGTCCAGGGCAAGCCGCTGCCGCTTGGCCGGCAGATCCATCACCGCCTTGCTGAAGCGTTTGCCGATGGCGTATTTGCCGCCGTGCTTGACCAGCCGGTCGCACAGTTCCTTGCCGTAGACGACGACGTACGCGCCGTTGCGCTTGCGGTCGTAGGTAATGGAGGGCGTCTTGCCCGTGACGCGCTCGATCAGCGCCTTGATGTCGGCAATGATCGTGGTCTCGTGGAGCCCCAACGAAAACTCGGCCGCGTCGTAACCGTTGAAGCGCGTCGCGCAGCCCTCGGCAACGTAGTAACCAAGCAGGCGCAGGAAGTCGTCGTTCAGGGTCGCGTCGTTGCGCGAAGCTTTCGAAATCGGGAAGACCAGCAGGTCGCCCTCGAGCAGATCCTTCGCCTTGACGAACTCCGGCTGCGTCGCTTCGAGGAGCCGGGGACTCAGATCCGACCAGCGTCCCGGGCCGCGGTCGCCTTTTGCGACCTTACGGCGGGGAATCGCCAGGATCGGATGCTCCGGCGTGACATGGAAGCGGTTGCCGGAGCTGCGCGGAGTGATGTCGATGAGATCGCCCTTGAAACGGCGGCGCATGATCTTCGCGACCGTGGTTTCCTTCCCGCGGTGATCGACCACGGTGTCACGCAGCGCGACATCGCGAATCGGAACCAGGCGATCGCCGGTGCTGACTTCTTCCCAGTCGGGAAGGCAGCCCTCAAGGTACGAAACGTACGCACCTTCCTCCGCGATGATCAGCGTGCGCTCGAACTGGCCGGTGTTGCGCTCGTTGATGCGGAAGTAGGTGGACAGCTCCATCGGGCAGCGCACGCCCTTGGGCACGTAGACGAACGAGCCGTCGGTGAACACCGCCGAGTTCAGCGCCGCGTAGAAGTTGTCGCCCTGCGGCACCACCGTGCCGAGGTACTTCTGTACCAATTCGGGATGCTCGCGCACCGCTTCGGAGATCGGACAGAAGATCACGCCGGCCTCGCGCAGCTTCTCCTTGAACGTGGTCGCGACCGACACCGAATCGAACACGACGTCCACGGCGACGCCGGCCAGGCGCTCCTGCTCGGCGAGCGGGATGCCGAGCTTCTTGTAGGTCTCGAGCAGCTTCGGGTCGACTTCGGCGAGCGACTTGGGCCCGTCCTTCAGCGATTTCGGAGCGGAGTAGTACGAGATCGTCTGGTAGTCGATCTTCGGATAGTGCAGGTGCGCCCAGCGCGGCTCGCTCATCCTCTGCCAGCGCGCGAAGGCCTTCAGCCGCCAGTCGAGCAGCCAGGCGGGCTCGCCCTTCTTGGCGGAGATGAAGCGGATCGTGTCCTCGTCGAGGCCTGGCGGAACCGTGTCGGACTCGAGCCGTGTCTCGAAACCGGCCGCGTAGGCCTGCTTCTTCAGCAGCGCGTCGAGCTGGCGTTTGGAGGACATCAGTTGTCATTCCGGCGCAAGCCGGAATCCAGTGGCTTGTGGAATTTCACGATGAACGACGCGGGGTCCCGGCTTTCGCCGGGACGACGGGCCGGCACGGCCATGTCGGCCAGCGTCACGGACTTGAGCGCCTGGTGGATCGCGGCGTTGATGAGCCGCCAGTTGCCGCGCACGCCGCAGGTCGACTCGACCGCACAGTCGCCCTTATGCACCGAACACTGGGTGAGGCCGATCGGCCCGTCGATGGCGGCGATGACGTCGGCCACGGTGATGGCTGCGGCCGGGCGGGCCAGCTTGTAGCCGCCGTGGGCGCCGCGCAGCGACTCGACCATGCCGGTTTTCGTGAGCAGCTTCAACAGCTTGGAAACGGTCGGTGCCGCGACGTGGGTGCGCGTGGCGACGTCCTGGGCCGAATACAGGCGCTCAGGCTCCGCCGCCAGCACCGTCACGATCATGGTCCCGTAGTCCGCGAGTTTTCCGAGCTTCAACATATAGGACCATTATAGTCCTGATTCAAAGGTGTCTGACACCTTTGAACTAAGCTGCCCTGGTGAGCGACCTCGCCGCGACGTTCAACCACGCGCGCTACCAGCCTGGCACCGAGGGCGGGTTCTACGAGAGCTATTTCCAGCGCGCCAACCATCCGGCGCGGCCGCTGGCGTTCTGGATCCGCTACACCATCTTCAGCCCGAAGGGCCGGCCGAAGGACGCGATCGGCGAGCTGTGGGCGGTGTGGTTCGACGGCGAGCGCAACCTGCACACCGTGGCCAAGTCGGAGTTTCCGCTCGGCCAGTTCGTGTTCGCGCGCGACGCCTTCGCCGCCCGCATTGGCGAGGCGGTGCTCGAGCCCGGCGGCCTGCAGGGCCGCGCCGAGAGTCGCGGCCACCGCATCGAGTGGGACCTGAGCTTCTCCGGCGACCAGCCGCCGCTGTTCCTGCTGCCGCCGGGGCTGTACGCGCGCGGCTTCCCGAAGGCCAAGTCGCTGGTCGGCCTGCCGCTGGCGCGCTACGACGGCACGCTCCATGTGGATGGCGAGCGCATGGACGTCGCCGGCTGGATCGGCAGCCAGAACCACAACTGGGGCGTGAAGCACACCGATCGCTACGCCTGGGGCCAGGTCGCGGGCTTCGACAACGCGCCCGGCACCTTCCTCGAAGTCGCGACCGGCCAGATCAAGCTCGGCCCGCTGTGGACGCCGCGCATTACGCCGCTGGTGCTGCGCCACGAAGGCGAGGAATTCGCGCTGCGCTCGCTGTGGCACGCCGCGGCCCGCGCGCGCGGCCGCTTCGGCTACTTCCACTGGGAGTTCGAGTCGCGCGCGCCGGAAATCGCGATCGAGGGCAGCTTCAGCGCCCCGAAGCACGCGTTCACCGGCCTGCGCTACCACAACCCGCCGGGAGGCCCGAACAACAACGTGAAGTGGTGCCTCAACAGCAAGATCGCCGCGTGCACGCTGCGCGTGCGGCGCGAAGGCCAGCCGGAGCAGACGCTCGAGACGCGCAACCGGGCGGCGTTCGAGATCCTGACGGATGATCTCGATCACGGGGTTGAGATCCGTACTTAGTGTCATCCCGAGGCCCGGAGGGCCGAGGGATCTTGCTTACAGGGGCAAGATTCCTCGCTACGCTCGGAATGACACATACTGGCGCGGGGAATAACCGGGGATCTCCGCATGCTGCCGGGACGCTTCATCCCGTACGTGGGTTCGGTCGTCGTCTTCGCCGCGTCGCTGTTCTTCGTGCGCCAGTACCCGTGGGTGTGGGCGATCACCGCGGTGTTCGGGTTCTTCGCGCTGGTCGGCACGATCGACGTGACCCAGCGCCGCCAGGCGATCCGGCGCAATTACCCGATCATGGCGCACATCCGGTTTTTCCTTGAGTTCATCCGGCCCGAGATCCGCCAGTATTTCCTCGAGACCGACACCGAGAAGATCCCGTTCTCGCGCGCGCAGCGCTCGCTGGTCTACCAGCGCGCCAAGAACGTCATCGACAAGCGCCCATACGGCACCCAGCTCAACGTCTACGAGACCGACTACGAGTGGGTCAACCACTCGCTCAACCCGACCAGGATCGCCAACACCGATTTCCGCGTGGCGATCGGCGAGGGGAACTGCAAGCAGCCGTACTCGTGCTCGGTGTTCAACATCTCGGCGATGAGCTTCGGCGCGCTCGGCGCCAACGCGGTGCGCGCGCTGAACCAGGGCGCGAAGAAGGGCAACTTCGCCCACGACACCGGCGAGGGCAGCATCAGCCGCTACCACAAGCAGCACGGCGGCGACCTGATCTGGGAGGTCGGTAGCGGCTACTTCGGTTGCCGCCACCCGGACGGCACTTTCAGCCCGGACCGCTTCGTCGAGAACGCGACCAACCCGCAGGTGAAGATGATCGAGCTGAAGATCAGCCAGGGCGCCAAGCCTGGCCACGGCGGCGTGCTGCCCGGGCCGAAGGTCACCCCCGAGATCGCCGAGGCTCGCGGCGTGCCGGTCGGGGTGGACTGCATCTCGCCGGCCTCGCACTCGGCCTTCAACACGCCGGTCGAGATGATCGAGTTCATGTCGAAGCTGCGCGAAATGTCCGGCGGCAAGCCGACCGGCTTCAAGTTCTGCCTCGGCCATCCGTGGGAGTTCTTCGCCATCTGCAAGGCGATGCTCGAGACCGGCAAGCAGCCGGACTTCATCGTGATCGACGGCGCCGAGGGCGGCACTGGCGCGGCGCCGATCGAGTTCACCGATCATGTGGGCACGCCGCTGCAGGAAGGCCTGCTGCTGGTGCACAACACGCTGGTCGGCCTGAACCTGCGGCCGAAGATCCGGCTCGGCGCGAGCGGCAAGATCATCACCGGCTTCGACATCGCGCGGACCATGGCTTTGGGCGCGGACTGGTGCAATTCGGCGCGCGGCTTCATGTTCGCGCTCGGCTGCATCCAGGCGCAGACCTGCCACACCGGCCATTGCCCGACCGGCGTCACCACGCAGGACTGGCTGCGTCAGCGCGCGCTGGTGCCGCAGGACAAGGCCGAGCGCGTCTACCACTTCCACAAGAACACACTGAAGGGCCTCGGCGAGCTGGTCGGTGCGGCCGGGCTGGGGCACCCCAACGAGCTGCGCCCGCACCACATCGTGCGCCGCATCTCGCCGAACGAGATCCGCCTCGTATCGAACGTGATCAAGTTCCTCAAGCCCGGCGACCTGCTCGAGCACCGCTCCGACCACCCGGTCTACGCCACCTTCTGGAAGATGGCCGACGCGCACAGCTTCAAGCCCGCCGCATGACGAAGTCGGCAAAGGATTGCCGACCTACCAGTAGGGCGGCATTCATATGCCGCCGGTGAACTGGGACGTTGCCTCACCGTACGTCGAGAAGGTCACCGTCGGCGCCGGGCACCTCGACGAGTTTGGCCACACCAACAACGTGGTCTACCTGCAGTGGCTGGAGAAGGTGGCCTGGGCGCACTCGCGCACGCTCGGCCTGTCGATGGACGACTACCGGCGCCTGGGCTGCGGCGTGGTCGCGCGCAAGCACGAGCTCGAGTACATGGCGCCGACCTTCGCCGGTGACGAACTGCTGCTCGGCACCTGGGTCAAACAGAACGACGGCAAGCTGTCGATGTGGCGCGCGTACCAGATCGTGCGGCCCCGCGACGGCAAGACCGTGCTCAGGGGCAGCACGCACTGGGTCTGCGTGGACCTCAAGACCGGCAAGCCGCGGCGGATGCCGCCGGAGTTCGTGGAGGGGTACAAGCCCGCGACGTAGTGTCATCCCGAGGCCCGTAAGGCCGAGGGATCTTGCTTTCGAAGCAAGATCCCTCGCTTCGCTCGGGATGACACCTCTGGTATTGTTCGCGGCCGAAATTCCCGACGGATCACTAGTTCGCATGGCCTTCCGCCTCAACCTCGCTTCCGCACTTGCGCTGGCCGTGCTGGCCGGCCCGGCGCAGGCGAACTCCATCGCCGACCTCGGGCTGTCGCTCGAGCAGGTCCGCGCGCTCAACGCGCAACTGACCGCGCCGATCGCGGCGCCCGGCGTCACCTTCGGCGCGCCCACCGCGTTCGGCGCCGGCTGGGGCCAGGCCTTCGCCGGCCTTGGTGGCCGCACGCTGTCCGAGGGCAGCAGCCAGGACCCGGACCAGGACCTCGACGGCTCGGCGCTGGTCGGCTTCGGCATGGGTGATCCGCGCGTGCTCGGGCTCGAGATCGCCATGAACATCGTCAGCCTGTCGGATGGCTTCGCCCAGGACGGCAGCTGGGGCTTCAAGCTGCACCACAGCTTCCCGTTCCGCGCCGCGATCGCCTTCGGCGTGGATGACGGCAGCGGCTGGGGCGACGCGGGCGACACCCACAGCAGCGCGTATGCCGCCTACAGCCAGGTGATCGACCTGGCCGGCGACTCGCCCAAGCGGCCGCTGAGCCTCGCCTTCGGCCTCGGCGCCGGCAAGCAGCGCTTTGCCGAGCCGGGCAAGGAAAACGATTTCGCCCCGTTCGGCTCGGTGGCGCTGAACTGGCACCGGCAGGCGAGCGCCATCGCGGACTGGCATTCGGGCGACCTGCACCTGGCGCTTTCGGTCGTGCCGCTGTACCGGCTGCCGCTGGTGGCGACGCTCGGCTTCATCAACGTGACCGAGCGCTTCGAGTCAAGCGATTTCGCTGCTGGCGTCGGCTACCTGTACCAGTTCTGAGGATTCCCATGAACCTGATGCGCTCCCTCGTGCCGCTGCTCGCGCTGCTCGCCGCCGGCACGGCGCAGGCGGGCGGCACCGGCGCCGGCGCCGGCTCCGCCATTGGCTCGGTCATCAATCCCGGGTCGCACGCGACCCTCGGCGCACCTTCGAAGGACGAGCGCCAGAAGCGCGTGCTTCCGGGCAACGGCGGCAGCGTGAGCCTGGCTGGCGACCAGCTGGCCAAGGTCGCCGAGCAGCTGCGCGCGTTCAACGGCGCGACGGTGCTGGGCTCGACCATCAGCGCGCCCACGGTGCTGGCCGACGGCACCGCCGCGGTGATTGCGCTGGACACGCGGACCGGCCGGCTGACCGTCACGCGACGGGAAAACTAGGACCCGGCGCGGCGAAGCTCGGGCAGCCTCGCGCGATTTTCAGCCTGGCCAATGAAGATCCTCGTCACCGGTGGCGCGGGCTACATCGGCAGCCACGTCGTGCGGCAGCTCGGCGAGTCCGGGCGCGACGTGGTGGTGCTTGACGACCTGTCGACCGGACGCGTCGACGCCGTGCTGGCCGGGCGTTTCGTGCGCATGGACCTCGCCGACACGGCCGCGCTCGAACGCCTGCTCGCCGCCGAGCGCTTCGACGCGGTCATGCACTTCGCCGCCAGCATCGTCGTGCCGGAGTCGGTCGCGGAGCCGCTGAAGTACTACCGCAACAACACCGTGAACCTGCTGGGCCTGGTCGAAGCCTGCACCAGGCACGGGGTTCCCCGCTTCGTGTTCTCGTCGACCGCAGCGGTGTACGGCCTGCCGGCGGAAGGAAAGGTCAGCGAGGAGTCCTCGCCCGCGCCGATCAGCCCGTACGGGGCCTCCAAGCTGATGGGCGAGCGGATCCTGATGGATACCGCCGCCGCAACCGGCTTGCGGTACGTAATCCTGCGCTACTTCAACGTCGCCGGCGCCGATCCGCAGCTCCGCATCGGCCAGTCCTCGCCCAATGCGACCCACCTGATCAAGGTGGCCTGCGAGGCTGCGCTGGGCCAGCGTCCGGAGATGCCCATATATGGCACCGACTACCCCACCCGGGACGGGACCTGCATCCGGGATTACATCCACGTCGACGACCTGGCACGCGCGCACCTGTCAACGCTCGATTACCTGTCGGCGGGCAAGGACAGCGCTGTCCTTAATTGCGGGTACGGGCATGGCCATACGGTCCGGGAGGTCGTCGGCGCCGTCCGGCGCGCCAGCGGCCGGGTCGTGGCGACGCGGGACGCCGCGCGCCGGCCGGGAGACCCGGCGGAACTGGTCGCCGACAGCAGCCGGCTACGGCGGGTTCTCGGCTGGGAGCCCCGCCACGACGATCTCGATTTCATCGTCCAGACGGCCTGGGACTGGGAACTGAAGCGCAGCGTGTCATCCCGAGGCCGGTAGGGCCGAGGGATCTTGCTTCGCTCGGGATGACACCGCCGCTCGGGATGACACCTGCCCGGATGACACCGCTATACTCCCGCTCTCTGGGGTGAGGGACGGAGCGGGGGCCCATGATTCGGCACACAATTATTTGGTTGACGCTTGCCGTCGCGACCATTGCCCTTGGCGGTTGCGCAACGGCGCCTCGCACGGTTTCGGACGAGCCCACGCCGAAGGAAGAAGGCGCTGTGCCCGAGGAGTCGGCTCCGGCGGATGCCACGGCCGAGACCGCCGGCCAGGCACCGGCAGAAGCCCCCGCAGAAGCTCCGGCGGAGGCTCCCGCCCAGGCCGCCGCACCGCCGCCGGTGGCACCCGGCGCGCCGTCATTCATTCCAACCGGCAAGCCCGTGATCATCGGCCGCTTCGAGCGCGTCCAGTTCCCCGCCTGGGTCGAGCGCGCCGGCATCCGCGCCGGCATCAAGTCAGGCTGGGCGGTCTACACCAGCGACCGCATCGTTACCGGCCCGGAGGGTCGGGTCGAGATTGCGACGGTGGGCGATGGCCGCCTGAAAGTCGGCGGTGACGCCAACATCCTTTTTACCGAAGCCTTCGAAGTCACGGGTGGTGTCGAGCCGAGCCTGTTCCAGGTGATCCGCGGCGCGTTCCAGTTTTCCTCACCGATGAGCAGCGGAACCGGCGCGAGCGGCACGACGGTCGAGATCGGCGGCGCGATCAGTGCGATCGTGTTCGGCGGCCAGATCGTCGGGCGCGTGGACGCGGAAGAGGCCCTGATCGCGCTGGTGGATGCCGTCGTGCGCGTGAGCGGGCCCAAGCTGAATCCCGGCACGATGCGCGAGGCGCGTTCCTTCCTGCGCGTGCCGCGCAAAGGGCGCGCGCAAGCCGTGTCGGTGGCCACGGCGGATCGCCTGGCCCGCTGGCTTTCGGCCGGGCAGGCCGTCTCGGGGCGGCCGGCGCTGACGGCCGACGGCGTCTGGGACGTCAGCCTCAATTCCGGCTACAACCGGCGTGAGCTGGAGGACATGGCCTGTCGCGCCCAGCGGCGCGGGTTCCCCACCGAGATTTACCCCGTGAAGGAACCCGGCAAGCTGACGTGGTACCGCGTCGTGGTGCGCCGCTTCGCGAGCAAGGGTGATGCCGTGAGCTTCCTCGGCACGGCCAAGGCTTTGGGGTCGAAGGAGCCGTGGGTGCTGGTCCCTCAGTCATAAAAAAATGATCCGAATGGTTTCCGCCGGCGTCACTAACCCGGGCCGTGTTCGCTCACACAACGAGGATGCATTCCTGGACGCGCCCGACCGGAGCCTGTGGGTGGTGGCCGATGGCATGGGCGGGCATTCGGCGGGCGACGTGGCCAGCGCGATGATCGTGGAGAGCATGGGCAAGCTGAAACCGGCCGACGACATGCCGGCGTTCGTCGAGCTGGTGGATGCCGACCTCTCGGCGGTCAACGAGAAGCTTCGCCAGCACGCCAGGGAACGCAACGTGTCGCTGATCGGCGCGACGGTGGTGGCGCTGCTGGGCGGCAAGGACTTCGCGGCGATCGGCTGGGCCGGCGACAGCCGCGTGTACCGCTTCAAGGACGGCAAGCTCGAACAGATGAGCCGCGACCACAGCACTGCACAGGAGCTGATGGACACCGGCCAGTTCACCGCCGCGCAGCTCGCCGGCAAGCAACAGGGCAACACCATTACCCGCGCCGTGGGCGGCGAGGAAAAGCTGTACCTGGACTGGGTGGTCGCCGAGTTGGCGCCGGGCACGCAGTTCATGCTTTGCAGCGACGGGCTGACCAAGGAAGTTCCGGAGCCGAAGATCGAGGAGGAGTTCAAGAAGGACCTCCCGCCGAAGGAACTCGCCACCGCGCTCGTCGACGCCGCGCTCGCGGCGGGCGGGCGTGACAACGTCACCGTCGTCGTGGTCCGCACCGAGGGCGCCTGAAGCTCAATGAACACCAAGCAGCCCTTCGCGGATCTGCTGGCCGGCCTGCAGGCGGGCAAGGTCTCGCTGGTGGACATCATCGGCTCGCTCAACGCGCGCGGGCCGGTACAGGCGCCGCTGCACCGGGCCGAGCTGGCGATGCTCGACGCGGCGCTGACGAACAAGAAGATCGATGAGAAGCTGCACCGCCTGCTGAGCGCCAAGCTCAAGGACGTGCAGATCCCCAAGGCCGCCGTCGAGAAGACCGCCGCCTATTCGGCATTCAACCCGAGCGCGCCGCCGCCGGGGTCCGAGGACAAGACCGTCGCGGCCGGCATGGGCGGTGGCGGCGACAAGACCACGATCAACCCGGCGGGCGACAAGACCCGCATCAACCCGTCGCAGGCGGCGGGTGGCGACAAGACCGTGATCAATCCCGCCGGGGGCAATGGCTCGGATGGTGACGGTTTCGATCTGCTGATCGACCAGGGCGGCGATTCCGAGGCCACCGAGATGGCGGGCGACCCGCAGGCGACGACGGGCTTCAAGCCGTCCGAGCCGGCGACCGCGCGCTCGCGCACCAGCGGCACCAGCGGTCCGAGCACCTCGTCGTGGAACCGCGCCGCGGCCAGCGGCGCGCCGGAGCGCGAAGTGCACGCCGGCGACACGCTGAAGGAGCGTTTCAAGCTCGAAAAGGAAGTCGGCCGGGGCGGCATGGGCATCGTCTTCAAGGCGATCGACGAACGAAAGGTCGAGGCGCAGGACAAGAATCCCTGGGTCGCGGTCAAGGTCCTCAACCCCGAATTCCGCAAGCACCCCCAGGCGCTCGTCGCGCTGCAGCGCGAGTCGCGCAAGGCGCAGCAGCTGACGCACGACAACATCCTGCGCGTCTACGACTTCGACAAGGATGGCACCGTCATCTACATGACGATGGAGTACTGCGATGCCGGCGCGCTGAAGGACTGGATCAAGAAGCACCC
>JBQTJQ010000190.1:0-14755 GCA_052386975.1 Gammaproteobacteria bacterium
CTGCAGGCGCGCCCCGAGACGGTGAAGTCGCGCGCCTCGGCCAACACCTTGCGCCGCTACAAGCTCAAGGGCAGCGGCGAGAAGCTCGTCTCCGGCCGCGCCATCGGCCAGAAAATCGGCGCCGGAACAGTGCGCGTGCTGAACAGCATCGAGCACATGCACCGCGTACGTGAAGGCGACATTCTCGTCACCGACATGACCGACCCCGACTGGGAGCCGATCATGAAGCGCGCGAGCGCGATCGTGACCAATCGCGGGGGTCGCACGTGCCACAGCGCGATCATCGCGCGCGAGCTCGGCATCCCCGCCGTGGTCGGCTGCGGCGACGCGACCGCAAAACTCCTCGAGGGCGCCTAGGTCACCGTGTCGTGCGCCGAGGGCGACACCGGCCATGTCTACGCCGGCCACGTCGACTACGCCGTGGACGAGGTCGCGCTCGACCGCATGCCGGAAGTGCCGGTCAAGATCATGATGAACGTCGGCAATCCCGAGCAGGCCTTCGACTTCGCCGCCCTGCCCCATCGCGGCGTTGGCCTCGCGCGCCTCGAGTTCATCGTCAACAAGCAGATCGGCATCCACCCGCAGGCGCTGCTCGAGCTGGACCAGCAGCCACCCGAGGTGCGCAAGCAGATCGACCGCATGATCGCGCCCTACGGCGACCCGCGCGAGTACTTCGTCAAGCGCCTGGCCGAGGGCATCGCCACCATCGCCGCAGCGTTCGCGCCGGAGCCGGTGATCGTGCGGCTGTCGGACTTCAAGTCCAACGAGTACGCCAACCTGCTCGGCGGCAAGAAGTACGAGCCGCACGAGGAAAACCCGATGCTCGGCTTCCGCGGCGCCTCGCGCTACCTCGCGCCGGGGTTCCGGCCGTGCTTCGAGATGGAGTGCCGCGCGCTGAAGTTCGTGCGTAACGAGATGGGCCTCACCAACGTGCAGGTCATGGTGCCGTTCGTGCGCACCGTCGAGGAGGCGCGCCGCGTGGTGGCGCTGCTGGCCGAGCTGGGCCTGGCGCGCGGCGACAACGGTCTCAAGCTCATCATGATGTGCGAGTTGCCGAGCAACGCCGTGCTCGCGGAGCAGTTCCTCGAGCACTTCGACGGTTTCTCGATCGGCTCCAACGACATGACCCAGCTCACGCTCGGGCTGGACCGCGATTCGGGCGTGATCGCGCACCTGTTCGACGAGCGCGACGCGGCGGTGCGGCACATGCTGTCGCTGGCGATCGCGGCCTGCCGCAAGCACAACAAGTACATCGGCATCTGCGGCCAGGGCCCGTCCGACCATCCGGAT
This sequence comes from Gammaproteobacteria bacterium, assembly GCA_052386975.1. GTDB lineage: Bacteria > Pseudomonadota > Gammaproteobacteria > Nevskiales > Nevskiaceae > JACPFV01. The sequence continues at coordinate 1,291 of JBQTJQ010000190.1, forward strand.
TTGGCGCAGTGGCTGCTCGACCAGGGCATCGGCAGCATCTCGCGGAACCCGGATACCGTGGTCGAGACGTGGCTGCTGCTGGCGCAGCGCGCCGCGCGCTGAACTAGCGGCGGGTTGGCGGCGTCGCGACGATCGGCGCGTACAGCACCGGCTCCCCCGACGACTGGCGCTTGGCGCGGTACATGGCCTGGTCGGCGCAGGCCATCAGGTCCTCCAGCGAGGTGCCGTGGTCCGGGTAGAACGCCACGCCGGCGCTGGCCGACACGCTGACGTCGTGGCCGTCGACGTGCTTGATGCCCGCGATCAGGTTCTGCACGCGCCGCACGATCACGCTGGCCTGGTCGAGCTCCAGCGGCGGCGCCATCAGCAGCAGGAACTCGTCGCCGCCGACGCGCGCCACCGTGTCGATGTCGCGCACGCCGGTGCCGAGCACGCGGCCGACCGCGCGCAGCAGCTGGTCGCCGCAGGCGTGGCCCCAGGTGTCGTTGACCGGCTTGAAGCCGTTGAGGTCGAGGAACGCGACGGCGAAGCGCCAGCCCTGGCGCGCCGACAGCGCGATGGTGTGCGCGGCCAGCTGCTGCAGCAGGCGCCGGTTCGAGACGCCGGTCAGCGTGTCGCGCGTGGCGCGGCGGAAATCGTCCTCGCGCTGGCGCTCCACCGTGCGCAGCTGCTCGCTGCGCTCGATCGCGCGGCGGATCACGCGCATCACCACCTTGGCCGCGTATTCGCCCTTGGTCAGGTAGTCCTGGGCGCCGTGGCGCAGGGCCTGCACCGCGAGGTCCTCGCCTTCGCTGCCGGAGATCACGATCACGGTCTGGCCGGCGCGCGCGGCTCGCAGCCGGCGCACGTTGTCCACGCCCGAGCCGTCGGCCAGCACCAGGTCGATCAGCACGCAGTCGAAGGCCTCGGCGCGCAGCGCCGCCTCGGCGTCGGCCATCGACAGCACGCCGCGCATCTCGGGAACGCCCTCGGACGAGCCGGCGCGCAGCGCTTCCTGGAGCAGCTGCAGGTCGGCCTCGGAGTCCTCAACCAGAAGGAGTTTCATGTTGTAGTGGGCAGAGTCTAGCGCAGCGCCCGCGCGACTCGCGGCGCGCCGGATCCCCGGATTCAGGCGCGCAGCAGGGCCGGCGGCAGGCCTTCGGCGAGGCGGCGCTTGGCCGCGTACATCGACTGGTCGGCCCAGATCAGCAGGCTATCGAGCGTGCGGCCGTGCCCCGGGAAGAACGACAGGCCGATGCTGGCCGAGACGCGGACGTCGCGGCCCTCGACCTGCCGCAGCGCGGCGATCTTCTCGCGCAGGCGCATGACCGTCGCCGCGGCCTCGGACTCGGCGTTCTGGCGCAGCGGCGTCAGCAACAGCAGGAACTCGTCGCCGCCGACGCGCGACACCGTGTCGGTGGAGCGCACCGACTCGCTCAGCAGCTGGCCGACCGTGCGCAGCAGCGCATCGCCGATGGCGTGGCCGTGCGTGTCGTTGACCCGCTTGAACTGGTCGAGGTCGATGAAGCCGATGGCGAACGCGCCGTTCTCGCGCTGGGCCTGGGCCAGCGCCTTGTTGGCGCGATCCTCGAACAGGTTGCGGTTCGGCAGGCCGGTCAGGGCGTCGTGGGTGGCGATGAAGTACTGGTACTCGCGCAGCTGGTCGACTTCGTTCAGCACGCGATTGCGCTCCATGGCGCGGCGGATCACGCGCAGCAGGAAGGCGCCGTCGTAGCGGCCTTTCTCGACGTAATCCTGCGCGCCGCGCTGCAGCGTGCCGAGCGCGGGCTGCTCCTGGTCGAGCCGCGTCATCACCACCACGGTCTGGCCGCGGTTGGCGGAGCGGATGCGCTGCACGTTGTCGACGCCGTTGGCCTCGGGCAGCGCGAGGTCGAGCAGCACGCAGTCGTAGCGGCCATGGCGGACGCGGTGCTCGGCGTCGGCGACGGTCGGGGTGAACTCGAGGTCGAGCGCGACGCCCGCGTTGGCGAAGGCCTCGCGCAGCTGGCCGGCCTCTGGCGCGGAATCCTGGATGACCAGCACGCGGAGCCGGTGCTCGCTGGCGCCCTCGGTCATCGTGCCCCCGTGCTCGGATGTCCCCGGATTCTGCGCAGCAGCGGCCGATCGGACTATTAGACGATGGTAGACGCGATTACCGGCACGCGAAGGTTAACCGCTTGATTACGATGGCGTTTCCGCCCTTCCGGCCTTGCGCGCGCGCTTGTGCTTGTACATCGCCTCGTCGGCTTCCTGGAAGGCACCGGGGATCGAGCCGGCCAGGTCACGCATGGCGTGGCCCAGCGAGGCCGGCACGTTGGCCTTCTGCAGCCCCTGCGACAGGCGCTTGAGGATGGCGTTGGCGTGCTCGGGCTGGCAGCCGACCGACAGGCAGGCGAACTCGTCGCCGCCCAGGCGCGCCAGCACGTCCTCGCGCCGCGCCGCGATCTTCAACGCGTTGGCCGCGCGGCGGATGAAATCGTCGCCGCGGGCGTGGCCCTCGGTGTCGTTGATGCGCTTTAGGCCGTCGAGGTCGATCACGATCACGCAGGCGTTGAGGTTTTCCTTGCGGCAGCGCGCCTCGGCCTCCTTGACCGCCTGGTCCCAGCCGCGGCGGTTCATCAGCGTGGTCAGCATGTCGGTCATGCCTTCCGCCTTGGCCTGGGACTCGCGCTTGACGTAAATGCCGGTGCGCTCCTCCTCGAGGCGCGCCAGGAAGCGGCTGACCCACTCGGCGTAGCCAATGAACACGACGATGTTGGCGGTGACCATCAGCGCCGCCGCGAGTGAAAATTCCAGCGCGCCGAGCTTGACGATCCAGTACTGGATCACGCCCAGCGACACCGGCACCAGCACGATCGCCGGAATGATGCGCCGCTTGGCCGAGCCGGCCGCGCCTTCGGCAAGGTACGAGGCAACCACGCCCTGCGGGTTCAGGCACAGCGCCGCCAGCGCCAGCCAGAGCGTCAGGAAGGCCTCGGCCGCCGACATGCCGACCTTGCCGCCGCCGGCCGACGCATACAGGGCCGTCGCCTCGAACGCGTGGCCCATCAGGACCATGAACGACAGGAACAGCGCCAGGCCGATGCCGAGGTCGGCAAAGTCGAAGCGATAGGTGCGCGGCACGGCCAGGAACCACAGCGCCAGCCCGAGGAACACCAGGATCAGCGCGAGCTGCGGCGCCGGCCGCCCCGGGTACGACCCGCCCAGCAGCGTGCGGACGGCTTCCGGGAACAGGTAGCGCTCGACGCCGCCGGAGACGCTGAGCAGGTACTCGAGCAGGATCGTCGTGGCCAGCAGCACGACCAGGCCGGCCAGCGCCCGCGCCTGCCAGGGCGGCGCATGGCGCAGCACCAGCATCAGCGCGCCGGCGACCATGCCGCCGGCGACCGCGGTCAGCGGCATCACGAACAGCGCCGGCAGCAGGCCGCCCAGCAGGCGCCACAGCAGCGCCCAGCCAATCAGGCAGATCACGCAGGCTGCCAATGCGGCCACAGCCCCTGTCGTGGCCAATCGCTGCGGAGTCACGCGTCCCCTCTCCCCGGGAATCCAATAAAATTGTACCGCCGGCACCGACCCCGGTGCATCCGGCCACCATGACCGACTCCCGCGACAGCGCCGCCCGCGCGACCGACAACATGCGCCTCGGCGCCCTGTTCGCGGTGCTGGCCGCGCTGTCATTCTCGCTGATGGCCGCCGGCGTGAAGGTCGCCGCGCGGCAGGTCCCGGGCGAGCTGATCGTGTTCTTCCGCTGCGCGGTGGGCCTGCTGGTGCTGCTGCCCTGGCTGCTGCGCCAGGGCGCCGGCGCGATCCGCACCGAGCGGCTCGGCGGCCACCTGTGGCGCGCGGCCTTCGGCACCTGCGCCATGTACCTGTTCTTCTACGCGCTGGCGCACCTGCACCTGGCCGAGGCCATCCTGCTGACCTACAGCACGCCGCTTTTCATCCCGTTCATTGCCTGGGCCTGGATCCACGAGCCGCCACCACCGGTGATCGTCCCGGCCGTGACGCTCGGGCTGGTCGGCCTCGTGCTGATCGCGCGCCCCGACGCCGGCCTCACGATCTCGCCGGCCAGCGCCGCCGGCGTGCTGTCCGGGATCTGCGCGGCGGCGGCGATGGTCAGCATCCGGCGCATCGCCGACACCGAGCCGGCGCCGCGCATCGTGTTCTATTTCTCGCTGCTGTCGACGCTGATCGCGGCGGTGCCGCTGGCATGGAGCTGGAGCGCGGTCCCCGCCGGCATGCTGGCCTTGCTGGTCGGGGTCGGCGTGCTGGCCACGCTCGGGCAACTGTGCCTGACCCGCGCCTATGCGCTGGCGCCGGCCGCGCGCATCGGCGCATTCACCTACGTCGCGGTGGTGTTCGGCGGCCTGATCGGCTGGGGCCTGTGGGGCGAGCAACCGGACGCGGTCACCTTCGCCGGCATGGCGCTGGTGATCGGCTGCTGCCTGCTGGCGGGCTGGCGCACGCGCGCGAGGCGGGCATGAGCGCGATCGTGCTGCCCGCGCCGCTGTGGCGGCGGCTCGCCAGCGCCGCCTACGACGCGCTGGTTCTCGCCGCGATCTGGATGGTGGTGGTGATGGCGGACCTGTTCCTGCTGCAGGGCGTCGCGGGGCTGCCGTACCACGCGCACCTGCTGCGCGCCGAGCTGATGCTGGCGACGCTGCTGTTCTGCGGCCTGTCGTGGACGCGCGGCGGCCAGACGCTCGGCATGCGCGCGTGGCGCCTGCAGGTGCGGCGCGTGGACGGGCGCCCCGTCACCTGGCCGACCGCGCTGGCGCGCTTCGCCTGGGCCTTCCTGGCCTGGCTGCCGCTCGGGCTCGGCGTCCTCTGGAGCGCGCTCGATCCCGCGCGGCGCGCCTGGCACGACCGCCTTTCCGGTACCGAGCTCGTACTCCTGCCCAAGAACTGAGGTTCCGGTGCTCGGGCCCGGTGCGCCCGTCCCACTACGTGGCTCGCCTCGTCGCCGCCCTAGCTCGCCTCGCCAAGTCTCGGCTCGCCGTGGGGCGGCGACCCCTCGGCCTGCGGCCTCGGGGCTCCGCTCGGCTGCGCTTTTACCTTCGTGATCCGGGCACACCGGGCCCGAGCGGATCGCTCATCCCCAGCGCACGCTTGCTGGTGAGCTGAGCGATAGAGGCGGGTCGTGGGCCTGGCGAGCGGAAGTAAGAGCGCAGCGAGACGGAGCCCTGAGCGAAGCGAAGGGTGCCGCCCGTCGCGAAGCCGAGCCATGGCGAGGCGAGCAGGGCGGCATCGAGCGAGCCATGGAGCGAGCAGGCCCACGACCCGCAACACAGCGACGCCGGCTAGCGGGACTGCATCATCGCGTCGCGGCGCGCCTTGAACTCCGAGCCGGGCTTCCACTGCGGCCATTCGTCGGACGAGGCCACGTCGACGCCGACACTGAACAGCAGCTGCATCTCCTGGACCGTGCCGTCCGCGGTCCAGTCCGCCGAGATCTCGTCGGAGACCTTGTGGTAGTGCCTGGCCACGTACTCCACGCTCTTGGCGCGGCCCCAGCCCTCGGGCCGGCCTTCGTAGTCCTCGCCGCTGTCGCAGTACAAGGCCGGCACGCCGACCTTGGCGAACTCGAAATGGTCCGAGCGGTAGTAGTAGCCCTTCTCCGGCTCGGGATCCGCGACCAGCACCCGGCCCTGGGCCTTGACGTGCGTGGCCAGCGTGTCCTCGAGCGTGGACTGGCCCTTGCCGACGACGACGACGTCGCGGGTGCGCCCGAAGATCTCCATGCCGTCCATGTTGATGTTGGCGACGGTCCTGGTGAGCGGGTACAAGGGATGCGCCGCGTAGTACTTGCTGCCGAGCAGGCCTTTCTCCTCGGCGGTCACCGCGAGGAACAGCAGCGAGCGCCGCGGCGGCGCCGGCAGCTTGGTGAAGGCCCTGGCCAGTTCGATCAGCCCTGCAGTCCCGGTGGCGTTGTCGAGCGCGCCGTTGAAGACCTGGTCGCCCTTCAGGTCCGGGTCCTTGCCGAGGTGGTCCCAGTGCGCGCTGTACACCACGTACTGGTCCTTCAGCGCCGGATCGGAGCCCTCGAGCTTCGCCACCACGTTTTTCGACGCCACGCGGCGGATGGTGCTGTCGACGGTGAAACTGGCCTTGGCCGGCAGCGCCACCGGCCTGAAGTCCTTCTTGAGCGCCGCCTGTTTGAGCGCGTCGAACGACTGGCCCGAGCGCTCGAACAGCTCGCGGGCCCGCGCCTCGCTGAACCAGCCCTCGACCGGCACGCGGGTCACATTGTTATCGTCGCGGTCGATGTCGAAGTTCTCGCGGCCCCAGCTGCCGGAGACGACCTCGTAGGGATAGCCGGCCGGGCCGGTCTCGTGAACGATCATTGCCGCGGCCGCGCCCTTTTCGGAGGCGATCTCGTACTTGTAGGTCCAGCGGCCGTAGTACGTCATCGCGCGCCCGCCGAACATCGCGTCGTCGAGCTTCGACGGATCGTCGGCCCGCGGAACCTGCGGGTCGTTGATCAGCATGACGATGATCTTGCCGCGCACGTCGACGCCCTTGTAGTCGTCCCAGCCGTACTCGGGCGCGACCACGCCGTAGCCGACGAACACCAGGTCGGAGTCCTTGACCTCGACACGCGGCGTGAAGCGCCGCGACACGCTGACGTAGTCCTGCGGGAAGTCCATGCGCAGCGGCTTGCCGTTGACCTTGAGCGACCCCGCGCGCTGGCTGGTGATGCCGACCAGCGGCACGTCCTGCACCCAGGTGCCGTCGGGATTGCCCGGCTTCAGGCCCAGCGCGGCGAACTGCGTCGAGAGATAGTCCACCGTCAGCCGCTCGCCCTCGGTGCCGGGCCCGCGCCCCTCGAACCGGTCCGAGGACAGCTCGCGCACGTGGGCGAGGAAACTTTCGCCGCTCAGGCTGTCCTGCGCCGCGCGCAGCTCGCCCGGCGAGTAGCGCACCGCAACGCCGGCGCAGGCGGCCACGCCCGCCGCAAGGATCACCAGAATCGAACGCTTCATGAGCCTCACTCCTTTTGGATTCAACGGACCCGCTGCAGGCGCCACAGGCCGATCATGGCAAGCGCCAGCGTCGGCGCGCCCGCCGACACCAGCGGATTCCAGCCGTACAGCTGGCCGGTGTTGGCGCTGACCTCGTTGACGACATAGAACACCAGTCCGACCAGCACGCCGATGAACAGGCGCTGGCCGGCGCCGGTGTTGCGCAACTGCCCCATCACGAACGGGATCGCGAACAGCATCATCGCCATCACGGTGAGCGGCGCCACCAGCTTGCGCGCCAGCGTCAGCGCGTAGGCCCGGCTGTCGAGGTTGTTGTCGTCGAGGTAGCCGATCAGGCGCCACAGGCCCGCGCTCGACAGCGCCTCGGCCTCCAGCACGAACAGCCGCAGGACGTCCGGCGACAGCGTGCCGCGCCAGTCCATCTCGGCCTGCTCGACCACGCGGGCGTTGCTGGCGCCGAACTCGGTGCGGCGCACGCCGCGGAAGCGCCAGGCGCCGTCGCGGAAGAAGCCCTCGTCCACCATGGTGGCCGCCTGCAGGTTCAGGTCCGGCCCCAGCGTGTAGATCTCGACCGCGGCGATGTGGTCCTCGGCGATCAGGCTGCGGATGCGGAACACGTTGTCGCCTTCGCGCAGCCACACCGGCTTGGCGGTGACGCCGCGCACGCCGGTCTGGGCCTCCGACATCAGCGCATCGCCCTCGACCTGGCCGCGCGGCGCCAGCCAGTCGCCGACCGCGAAACACAGCGCGCCAAGGATCACGCCGCCCCACAGCGTGGCGCGGCCGATGCGCAGCAGCGAGAAGCCCGAGGCGCGCATCGCGGTCAGCTCGCTCTGCGAGGCCAGCGTGCCGAGGCCGAGCAGCGTGCCGAGCATGGCGATGATCGGCAGCATCACGTAGAACCCGGTCGGCGCCTGCCACAGGGTGTAGAGCAGCAGTTCGCGGTAGCCGAAGTCACCGGTGCCGATCTCGTCGATCTGCGAGACGAAGGTCACGAAGCTGTGGATCGCCAGCAGCGCCAGCGCCACGATCGCGGTCAGGCCGAGGATGTGGGAAATGATGTAGCGGTCGAGGCGGTTCATGCAGGCGCCGCCCGCAGCTGCCAGCCTAGGCGCCGCGCCGTGAGCCACAGCGCGACGACGCCGGCCAGGCCGTGCACCCACCACAGGCCCACGACCGGCGAGACGTAGCCCTTGGCGACCCAGGCCTGCGCCAGTGCCAGCAGGTTGGTGTAAACGAGATAGGCAATGATGCCGAGCACGAGCTTGCCGTAGCGCCCCGAGCGCGGCGAGGCGTGCGCCAGCGGCACCGCCAGCAGCGCCAGCATCAGCACGGTCACCGGCGCGGCGATGCGCCACTGCAGCTCGGCCTGGTCCTCCGGGTCGGCCGAGCCCAGCAGCTGGCCGGTCTCGCGCAGCTTGCGCCGGCTGCTCATGTACGGCAGCGCCGGCGGCGCCACGCGCGTGGTCAGGGTCTGGAAGCGCAGCACGCTGTAATCGGGGCGCCCGGGCTCACCGGCGTAACGATAGCCGCGCTCGAGCCGCAGGATGCGCTCGCCGGTCTGCGGATCGAGCGTCTGCGCGCCGTGCTGCGCGGTGATGATGCTGGAGCCGCGCCGGTCCTGCAGGCGCGCGAACACGGTCTCGAAACCGCCGCCGACGCCGTCGACGCTGGCGGCGTAGAACACCGCGCGGCCGCCGGCCAGCTCCTTGAAGCGGCCGGTCTCGAACGGCGTGAACTTGACCAGGCGCTGCGCGTCGCGGAACTGCGCGTCGGCCTGGCGCCCGGCCCAGGGCCCGATCTGGAACGACAGCGCGCCGGTGAGCACGGCGACGCAGGCCGCCAGCAGCAGGAACGGCTGGTACACCGTGCCGGGTCCGACGCCGCAGCCGGACATCGCCGCCATCTCGTGGTCGCGGTACATGCGGCCGAGCGACAGCAGGATCGCCAGCAGCAGCGACACCGGGATCACGATCACCAGGTACTGCAGGCTCGACAGCCCGGCGATGTTCAGGAGGAACTCGCGCGGCAGCTTGCCGGCGGCGGCATCGGCCAGGAACCGCGCGAACCGCGTTGACAGCATGATCGCCAGCAGCACGGTGGTGACGCCGGCCCACGACACCAGCGCCTCGCGCAGCAGGTAGCGGTGCAGGACGCCCTGGTGCATCAGTGCCCGCCCCCGCGCGTTTGCGCTACCATGCGCGACCCGCGGCCGGCGAAAACGTGAAATTCACGGCGTTTTTCCGCGATTGGCGGGAAACGGCCCCTTTTTCCAGTTTTTCAACCACCACCTCCGACCATGCACCACCTCGTCAAGAGCGGCAACCCGTCCAAGCAGCGCAGCGGCTGCGTCATCGTCGGCGTGTTCGACCGCCGCGCCCTCACCGACCCCGCCGGCGCCCTCGACAAGGCCAGCGGCAGCGCCCTCGGCAGCGCGCTGCGGCGCGGCGACCTGGACGGCAAACCCGGGCAGACGCTGCTGCTGCACCACGTGCCGAAGCTGGGCTGCGACCGCGTGCTGCTGGTCGGCCTCGGCCGCGAGCGCGACTTCGACGCCGGCGCGTACCGCAAGGCCTGCGCCGCGGCGATGCGCGCCGTGCGCGCCACCGGCGCGATCGACGCGGTGTCCTATCTTACCCATTTGCCGGTGAAGGGCCGCGACGTCGCGTGGGCCGTGCGCGAGGCCTCGCTGGTCGCGCAGGACGAGTGCTACCGCTTCGACGCGTACCGCGGCGACAAGGCGCGCGAAGAGCTGCCGCCGCTGCGCCTCGAGCGCCTGACCTTCGACGTGCCGTCGCGCGCCGACCTGCCGGCCGCCGAGGCCGCGCTGGCCGCAGCCAAGGCGGTCGGCGCCGGCGTCGCCTTCACCAAGGACCTCGGCAACACGCCGCCCAACGTCTGCACGCCGACCTGGCTCGGCGAGCAGGCGCAGGCGCTGGCGCGCCAGCACGCGTCCATCAGGGCCAAGGTGCTGGACCGCGAGCAGATGAGGAAGCTCGGCATGGGCTCGTTCCTCGCCGTCGCCCAGGGCAGCCGGCAGCCGCCGCGCCTGATCGTGCTCGAGTACCTGCACGGCCCCAAGGGCCAAAAGCCCGTCGCGCTGGTCGGCAAGGGCATCACCTTCGACACGGGCGGCATCTCGATCAAGCCGTCCGACAAGATGGACGAGATGAAGTTCGACATGTGCGGCGCGGCCTCGGTGCTCGGCACGTTCAAGGCGGTGGCCCAGCTCAAGCTGCCGGTCAACCTGGTCGGCGTGGTGCCGACCTGCGAGAACATGCCTGGCGGCGAAGCCACCCGCCCTGGCGACATCGTCCGCAGCATGGCCGGCATCACCATCGAGGTGCTGAACACGGATGCCGAAGGCCGCCTGATCCTGTGCGACGCGCTGACCTACGCCGAGAAGTTCTACGAGCCGGCGGTGTGCATCGACATCGCCACGCGGACCGGCGCGATCGTGGTCGCGCTCGGCGCCTTCCCGAGCGGCCTGTTCAGCAACACGCCGGCGCTGGCGCGCGCACTGCTCGACGCCGGCGAGGACACCGGCGACCGCGCCTGGCAGATGCCGCTGTGGGAGGACTACCAGGCCATGCTGCGCAGCGAGCACGCCGACGTCGCCAACATCTCCGGCGGCCGCGAGGCCGGCGCGATCACGGCGGCCAGCTTCCTGCACCGCTTCACGCGCAAGATGAAGTGGGCGCACCTCGACGTCGCCGCGACCGCCTGGAAGGGCAAGCGCGCCACCGGCCGCCCGGTGCCGCTGCTGACGCAGTACCTGACCGACCATTCCAAAAAGGGGTCAGACCCCTGTTCCAAACGAAAAGGGGTCTGACCCCGTGACCCGGGTGGATTTCTACGTGCTGCCGGACGGCTCCGACGAGGGGCCGCTGCCGACCGCCTGCCGCCTGTGCGAGAAGGCCGTGGGCTCGGGCAAGCGCGTGCACGTGCACGCGCCCGACGACGAGGTCGCGCGCGAGTTCGACCGCCTGCTGTGGGTCTACAAGCAGGGCGGCTTCATCGGCCACGAGCGCGTCGGCGCGTCGGGCGACCCGGCGCCGGCCACGGTGCTGATCGGCGGCGCCGAGCCCCTGCCCTCGCACCAGGCCCAGAAGTTCGATGTCCTGGTGAACCTCGGCGCCGAGGTACCGGCCTTCTACGAGCGCTTCGAGCGCGTGCTCGAGATCGTCGCCGGCGACGCCGCCACGCGCAGGCGCTCGCGCGCGCGCTTCAAGTTCTACCGCGACCGCGGCCTCACGCCAGAGTCCCACAAGTTATGAAAAAGACCGTTTCACACAAAGACACGAAGGACACAAAGTGAAAAAATGTCTTTCTTTGTGCTCTTTGTGTCTTCGTGTGACACATTCTTTTTGACGTCATGGGAATGGAAAAGGCGTTCGATCCGAAAGTCGTCGAGGCGCGGCTGAAGGGCTTCTGGGAGAACGGCGGCTGGTTCGCGCCGTCCGGCACGGGCGATCCGTTCTGCATCATGATCCCGCCGCCGAACGTGACCGGCACGCTGCACATGGGCCACGCCTTCCAGCACACGCTGATGGACGCGCTGACGCGCTACCACCGCATGCGCGGCCGCGACACGCTGTGGCAGCCCGGCACCGACCACGCTGGCATCGCCACGCAGATGGTGGTCGAGCGCCAGCTCGCCGCGCAGGGCCAGTCGCGCCACGACCTCGGCCGCGAGAAGTTCGTCGAGCGCGTGTGGGAGTGGAAGAAGGAATCCGGCGGCGTCATCAGCCAGCAGATGCGGCGCATCGCCGATTCGGTGGACTGGTCGCGCGAGCGCTTCACCATGGACGAGGGCTACTCGCGCGCGGTGATCGAGCACTTCGTGCGGCTCTACGACGAGGGCCTGGTCTACCGCGGCAAGCGCCTGGTGAACTGGGACCCGGTGCTGCTGACCGCGATCTCGGACCTGGAAGTCCAGAGCCAGGAGGAAGCCGGCAAGCTCTGGCACCTGCGCTACCCGCTGGCCGACGGCTCGGGTCACCTGGTCGTCGCGACCACGCGCCCGGAAACCATGCTGGGCGATACCGCGGTCGCGGTGCATCCCGAAGACGAGCGCTACCAGCACCTGGTCGGCAAGGCCGTGCGGCTGCCGCTGGCGGAACGCGACATCCCGGTCGTGGCCGACACGTTCGTCGATCGCGAGTTCGGCACCGGCGCGGTCAAGCTCACGCCGGCCCATGACTTCAACGACTACGCCACGGGTCAGCGCCACAAGCTGCCGCTGATGAATATCTTCACCCCGGACGCCAAGATCAACGACGAGGCGCCCGCAGCCTACCGCGGCATGGACCGCTTCAAGGCGCGCGAGAAGGTGGTCGCCGACCTCGAGGCCCAGGGCCTGCTCGACAAGGTGCAGGAGCACAAGCTGCAGGTGCCGCGCGGCGACCGCAGCGGCGCCGTGCTCGAGCCCTACCTGACCGACCAGTGGTTCGTGGACCTGACCCGCGACCAGCTGCCCGACGGGCGGCCCGGTGGCCGCGCCCGCATCACCCAGCCGGCGATCGAGGCGGTGGAGAGCGGCCGCATCAAGTTCGTGCCGGAGTCCTGGTCGGCCACTTACTTCCAGTGGCTGCGCAACATCCAGGACTGGTGCATCAGCCGCCAGCTGTGGTGGGGCCACCGCATCCCCGCCTGGTACGACGCCGAGGGCAACACCTACGTCGCGCGCGACGAGGCCGAGGCGCGCAAGAAGCACAAGCTCGCCGCGAGCGTGAAGCTCACGCAGGACAACGACGTGTTCGACACCTGGTTCTCGTCGGACATCTGGCCGTTCGCGACGCTCGACTGGCCGCAGGCCACGCCCGAACTGAAGCGCTTCTATCCCGGCAGCGTGCTGGTGACGGGCTTCGACATCATCTTCTTCTGGGTGGCGCGCATGGTGATGATGGGCCAGTTCTTCATGAAGGACGTGCCCTTCCACGAGGTCTACATCCACGGCCTGATCCGCGACGCCGAGGGCCAGAAGATGAGCAAGTCCAAGGGCAACATCCTGGACCCGCTCGACCTGGTCGACGGCATCGCGCTCGAGGACCTCGTCGCCAAGCGCACCGCCGGCCTGATGCAGCCGCAGATGGCGAAGAAGATCGAGCAGGCCACCCGCAGGCAGTTCCCGGCCGGCATCGCGCCGGTCGGCGTGGACGCGCTGCGCTTCACCTTCGCCGCGCTGGCCTCGCCGGGCCGCGACATCCGCTTCGATGCCGGCCGCGCCGAGGGCTACCGCAATTTCTGCAACAAATTATGGAACGCCGCGCGCTTCGTATTGATGAACTGCGAAGGCAAGGACTGCGGCGCCGACGACTCGGCCAAGGCCACGCTCAACGCCGCCGACCGCTGGATCGTGTCGCGCCTGCAGAAGGTCGAGGCCGAGGCGGCCGGGCACTTCCGCACCTACCGCTTCGACCTGCTCGCTTCATCCCTTTACCACTTCGCCTGGAACGAGTACTGCGACTGGTACCTCGAACTGGCCAAGCCGGCGCTGCAGA
>JBQTJQ010000191.1:0-21969 GCA_052386975.1 Gammaproteobacteria bacterium
TGCGCCACGGGCCGGCTTCGCGGCCGGCGCCGCCGATCATCGCGCCGGCGGCGTCGAGCACCAGCACCTCCGCGTCCAGGCCGACCGACCGCAGGCTGCGGCGCTCCTGCGCCAGCACGCCCAGCTCGGTGTCCCAGTCCATCAGCGCGACCAGCCAGCCGAGCGTCGTCTCGCGATGGTCCGGGTCCGGCACCGCCACCGTGAACCGCAGCAGCGCCGCCGGCTCGCCGGTCCGGCGCAGCGGACCCTCGATGCTGCCGCCGGCGCCGGCGCCGCCGGGCAGCGCATCGGCGGCTTGGCCGATCCAGCCGGGGTGCGTCGAGGCGACGATGCGCCCGCCGGCGTCGAGCACGGCGAGCCCGGTGCAGCCCGCGCAGCCGCGCTGCACCGTGGCGAGCAGGCCGCCGATGCGCTTGTCGAGATCGGCGATGCGGATCTCGCGCATCACGTCCTGCGCGGCGAGGGCGTGCAGCCGATCGCGGTCCGACCGCAGCAGGCCGGCCAGCCGTTCCGCGCCGCTGCCTGCCTTCTCGAACAGCTGGCGCCCGATCACCTGCGTCAGCGCGTCGCGGCTGCTGGACACGGAGATGGCGCCGTAGATGGCGGCCGGGACCAGCACCAGCACCGCCGCCAGCAGCGCGAGCTTGGTGCGCAGCGAGAACACCGCCGGCCGCGCGGCGGCAACCGCGGGCGCGGTTGACGCCATCGGGTGGCTCATCTAATAAGTCCCGGAATGCGCATGAATCTTGCGACGACCTCCCTGTCGTGGGGACACGGCCCGGGTCTGATTCAGGCACCGGCGCCGAAAAACCCGCGCCGGCTGGAGCATTTATGAGCATACACCGTGCCTTTTTGCTGGCCACGATGACGTGGATTTGCGCGCCGATGCCGGCGGTGGGAGCCGATCCGCCTGCCGAAAACGGCGAGGCCGTGCCGAATCCGGCGGGCCGCGGCTTCACGCTCGGCGACACCGGCCTGACGCTCGGTGGCTACCTCACCGGCGAAGCCGAGGACCTCGAAGGCGACGATTACTACAGCGAGCTCGAAGGCAACCTGTTCGTCTTCTACGAGCCGGCGCGCGTCTTCCGCCTGTTTGCCGACCTCGAGCTGGCGCTGGACGAAGTGGCGCTCGAGCGCGGCTACCTGGACCTGGCCTACAGCGACGCCACCAACCTGCGGCTCGGCAAGTTCCTCACGCCGATCGGGCGGTGGAACCAGGCCCACATCGAGCCGCTGACCTGGACCACGTCCGAGCCGCTGATGATCGAGACCGTGTTCGACGACACGGTGTCGGGCGCCTCGCTGCACGGCTCGGTGTTTCCGCGCGGCGGCGCGCTGTCCTATGCGGTATATGCCTCGCTGGTGGATTCGATCGCCACGGATCCCGACGAGGAGTTCGCCGAGGACAGCGCCGGCGCGCGGCTCGAGTGGGCGGATCTGGGCGGCTGGACCGCGGGGCTGTCGTACTACGCTTCGAAGCCGCGCGCGGACACGCGCTGGCACCATCTTGGCGGCGCCGACGTGCTGTGGCAGCCGACCCGGCGCTTCGAGCTCAGCGCCGAGGTGCTGGCCGGAGAGGGCAGCCGCGCGACCGGCGCGACCCGCGCCGGCTACGTGCAAGCCGCGGTGGAGACCTGGCGCTCGCTGTACCTGGTCGGGCGCTACGAGGAGCTCGCGCTGCCCGGATCGCTGCCGACGGCGCGCTTCACCACCGCCGGCGTGGTGTGGGCGCCGCGGCCGTGGCTGCGGCTCAAGGCCGACTACACCTTCGCCAACGAAGCCGGCGAATTCGGCGAGCCCGGCGTGCGCGCCTCGCTGTCGGTCCTGTACTGAGCCATGCGGCGCGAATCCGTCGGTCTCGCGCTGGCCCTCGGGCTCACCGCCGCGGCCGCTGCCCAGGACGATCGCCGCATGGCGGTCATCGTCCACCCGGAACGCCGCGCGGAGCTGTCGGTGGACCAGCTCGCGCAGATCTACCTGCGCCGCAAGCAGCGCTGGGACGACGGCGAGATCATCGTGCCGCTGAACCTCGCCTCGGGACTGCCGCAGCGCGCCGAGTTCTCGCAGCGCGTGCTGCGCCAGGGCGAGGCGCGGCTCGCCGACTACTGGAACCGGCGTTACTTCGACGGCGTGATGCCGCCGGCGACGCTGGCGTCGACTGCCGCGGTGCGGCGCTACGTCGCCGCGGACCGGCGGGCGATCGGCTACCTGCCGTCCGGCGAAGTGGACGGCAGCGTGCGCGTGATTCTCTACCTGGAACGCCCGTAAGAAAGCGGCGCGGGCCAGGGGGATACGCCGGCCCGCGCCGCAAGCCGCCGCTCAGCGGCGGGACACCAGCTCGGTGCGCTCGCCGGACTCCGGGTCCACCTCGAGGATCAGCCCGATGCCGGGCGCGTAGTACTTGTGCTCGACGTGGCCGGGCGCGAGCGGCGTGAAGTCCACGGTCACCACGCAACGCGACTGGCAGTCCGCCGCCGGCGTGCGGGCGTCGCCGCGCGTGGTCTTCACGCGCGCCGCGTCCTCGGCGTTGCCGAGGTCGAACTCCTGGCGGTAGACCAGGCCCGCTTTCGGCGCGGCCGGCATGACGATGCCGGGCCTGGCGAACTCGACACCGGCCGTCCACGAGCCCTCGACATCGGTCAGCAGGCCATCCTCGAAGTTCTGGGCGATCTCGCCGAAGTACCAGACGTTGCCGTCGACGTCCTGCGCGAACCAGTCCTCGGTGTCCTCGATCAGTTCGCCATCCTCGTCGGTGACGATGTCGCGCACCACGGTGACTTCGACGCCGAGAATTTCGCGCGTCTCGCCGGTCACGGTCACGGTGATGACCTCCCCGGCGCTGCGATAGACCGACGTCGAGCCCGGCACCAGCGGCAGGTACGGGTTGGGCCGCGCCGCCGCCTGCGCCGGCGTCAGGAAGTTCTTCGCCGCGATGGCCGGGTCGTAGGGCGCCTGGCCGAGCGCCGCGCACAGCTGCGCGCGCGCGGTGGCCTGATCACCGCAGTTCTCCTGGTCCTCCGCGAGCTGTGCCTTCGCGTCGGCGAGGCACCGGCTGCGCGCGCCGTTGTTGACGACGTTGGTGCAGCGGCCGACCGCGATCCAGTAATCGTCCTTCGCTTCGTTCTGGCAGGCGAAGCCGGCCACCTCGGTCGTTCGATCGCAGGCGCCCGCGCCGGCTTCCTGGGCGCCGGCACCCGCGGCAACGCCTGCCGCCAGCAACGTCCACTTCATGACTGGGTTCATGATTGCCTCCTTTGCCAACAGCGCTCCCTGCGCGGGGCGGAGCAACTTCCGGGCCAGGTGCCGCCAGCCGTGCCGGGAGGGGAAGGGCGGCGCAGCGGGGCGCGGTTTTCGTGCCGCAAACGGCGCCGGCCGCGCCGGATTCGGCGGGCCTCAGCCCCGCACGCCGGTCGTGATCGTCGGCGCCGGCGCGGGCGGCGGCGCCGGCACCCGGATCAGGCTCGTGGTCAGGCGCAAGGCCTGGCGCAGCGACGCCAGCATTCCGCCATCGCTGGCGACGCCGGTCAGCGTCATCGCGGCGGCGAGCGTGACGGCGGCAACCCGAGCGGTGCGGCGGCGATGGCGTGCGGTCATGCCATGCGCGTTGCAGGAACCGCGCCGGGCGCTTTGACCCGCAGATCCGGCTCGCGGGGGCCGTCTTCATGCCGCGTCCGGCAGACGGCGCGAACAAATCAGCGGTGTATTTCGAACAGCTCCAGCACGCGGCGCTCGGCCCAGCTGCGCAGGCGCAGGTTCTCGACGAAGCCGCAGTGCCCGCCGTACTTCGGCGCCAGGAAGCGCAGGCTGGGGCGATCCTCGAGCCCGCGGAAGTCGGAGAACGGCACCACCGGGTCGTCCTGCGCCGTGATGATCGCCAGCGGCGCCCTCGACGCGGTGATCAGTTCCGGCGTCAGCGTGTAGGCCGCGAGGTACTTCTCGAGCGTGCCGTACTCCGTGTACTGCTCGACGAACTTGCGCGTGATGGCGACGAAGTTGTCCATCGCCATCTGCTCGGAAAAATCGTAGAGCTGCGGCCAGGCCGCGGACTTGGCGGTCAGGGTGTTGCGCCACTTCTTGATGAAGTAGGTGTGGAAAAATTTCGGCCCGTCGTCGAGCGCCCTCAGCGTGGCGCCGGGATTGATCGAGGGGCACACGCCGATGGACAGGTCGGGATGCACGCCGAGCTCGGCGCCGCGCATGCCGATGCGCAGCGCGAAATTGCCGCCGAGCGAGAAGCCGACCACGAACAGCGGCCGCGTCGGGTCGAGCGCCGCGATCGCCTTCACCGCGCCGAGCACTTCGCGCAGGCGCGCCGAATGGAACAGCTCCTGGTTCAGCGCGTGGGTGCCGCCGTGGTCCCGCAGGCACAGGCGGAACACGTTGTAGCCCGCGTCATACAGCGTGCAGGCCAGCGAAAACAGATAGGCGGAGGTGTGATCGCCTTCCCAGCCGTGGATCAGCACGGCCAGGCCCCTGGGTTTGTGCGAAGGCGGCTGCGCCGAGTGCAGGCCCATCAGTCGCACGCCCTCGCCGCAGTCGAGGATGTGCTGCTGCGCGGCGCGCGCCATGCGGTGGCCGCGGCGCGGCCAGTTGCGCGGCCGCCACGAGGCCAGCGCCGACTGCACGTTGGCGTGGCGCAGCGGCCAGTGCGGCTCGAATTTCATTTGAGGAGCCGCTCGAGCAGGCGCTCGTAGATCTGCGACAGGCGCTCCAGGTCGGCGATGCGCACGCACTCGTTGACCTGGTGGATGGTGGCGTTGACCGGCCCGATCTCGATGACCTGCGCGCCGAGCGGCGCGAGGAAGCGGCCGTCCGAGGTGCCGCCGCCGGTGAACAGCGCCGGCGCCAGGCCGGTCACTTCACCGACGGCCGCGCGCGCGGCGTCGACCAGCGTTCCGCCCGCGGTGTAGTAGGGCTCGCCGCTGTGCCACCACGTCGCCTCGTACTTGGGCAGGTGGCGTTCGAGCACTGCGGTGACGCGCGTGCGCAGCGCATCGGCGGTGCTGGCGGGCGAGTAGCGGAAATTGAACACGGCGTCGGCCGATCCGGGGATGACGTTGTTGGCGCCGGTGCCGGCGCGCAGGTTGGACACCTGGAACGAGGTCGGCGGGAAATTCGCGTTGCCCTCGTCCCAGCGCATCGCCATCAGCTCGGCCAGCGCCGGTGCGAGGCGGTGGATCGGGTTGTCGGCCTTCATCGGATAGGCGACGTGGCCCTGCTTGCCGTGCACGACCAGGTCGCAGCCGAGTGAGCCGCGCCGGCCTACGACGATGCGGTCGCCGAGCTGCTCGGCCGACGTCGCTTCGCCGACCACCACGAAATCCGGGTTCACGCCGCGCTCGCGCAGCTTTTCGGCGACGTGGCGCGTGCCGAAACGGCACGGGCCTTCTTCGTCGCTGGTGACCAGGAACGCGATCGTGCCGCTGGGCTCGGCGCGCCCCAACAGGCGCTCCACCGCGCAGACCATCGCGGCGAGCCCGCTCTTCATGTCGGCCGCGCCGCGGCCATAAAGATGGCCGTCGCGCCGCACCGGCTGGAACGGATCGGTGCCCCAGGCTTCGCGCGGGCCGGACGGCACCACGTCGGTATGGCCGGCGAAGACGACCAGCGGTCCGCCGGCGCCGCGCGTGGCCCACAGGTTGGTCACGCCTTCGGCGTTGAGGTATTCGAGCCTGAATCCGCAGGCCTGCAGGCGCGCGCCGATCAGCTCGCAACAGCCGGCGTCGTCCGGCGTCAGCGAGCGGCGGGCAATCAGGCTCTCGGTGAGGGCCAGCGTGGTCGAATCGGGCAAGGGGCGGGCGGCGGTCGGCGTGCGCGTCGGGCCGCAGTATAGGATAGCGGCATGGACGCGTTCGAAGAGACGGCGTTCTCGCCGCACGCAGCGCAGCTGCATCGCGGCTTCCCCTGGCTCCGCTTCGATGCGGAGCTCGAGCACGAATTCCGCGAGCACCACGTCCGTCGCCAGATGATCCAGGCGCGCGTCGCGCTGCTGTGCGGCGCCGCGCTGTTCCTGCTGTTCGCGCTGCGCGACGTCCGCATCCTGCCGGAGGAGGTGTGGCGCTGGACCGTGGCGCTGCGCGCCTGGGTGATCGTCCCGGCGATCGCGCTGATGCTGGCGGCGAGCTACGTGCCGATGCCGGCGCGCCGGTTCGAGGGCCTCGGCGCGGCGACGGTGGTAGTGGTGATGTCGGCGACCGCCGCCGTCGTGCTGGTCTCGGCGCGCATGGGCGCGCCGCTGCCCTACGAAGCGCTGCTCGCCGTCATGGTGTTCGTCATCTTCCTGACCGGGCTGCGCTTCTACCACGCGACCCTCACCACGTTCGCGGTCGCCGCCGCGTACCTGGCCGGCCGCGTGATGCTGGAGCTGCCGGACACCGAGACCGTCGAGCAGGGGCTGTACCTGTACGCGATCGCGCTGATCGGCTGGGTCGGCGCCTACTCCCTGGAGTGGTCGCGCCGCGCCACCTTCCTGACCGGCGCCATCATGAAGTTCCGCGCGACCCACGACCCGCTGACCTACCTGTACAACCGGCGGGCGGCGATGGACCACCTGCAGCGCGCCTGGCGCCTGGCGGCGCGCGAGCACCGGCCGATGGCGGTGCTGCTGCTCGACGTCGACCAGTTCAAGAAATACAACGACGACTATGGCCACCCGGCCGGCGACGGCTGCCTGGCCGAGGTGGCGATGGCGCTGCACCACCGCCTGCGGCGGCCGATGGACCTGGTCGCGCGCTACGGCGGCGAGGAGTTCATCGCGGTGCTGTACGGCGTCGCCGGCGACAACGTCGCGCGCGTCGGCGAGGCGGTGCGCGAGCTGATCGTGGGCCTCGGCATCCCGCACAAGCACAACGCCGCGGGCGTGGTCACCGTCAGCGTCGGCGCCTCGTGGGCCGAGCCGGCCGACCCGCTGGTGGGCGTGGAGATCCTGCTGGAGAGCGCCGACCAGGCGCTGTACCGCGCCAAGAAGGCCGGGCGCAACCGCTGCGAGGCGCAGCCGGTCGCGTCGAGCCTGTCGGCTACAGGTCCCGCAGCAGCGCGTTGATCCCGACTTTCTTGCGGGTCTGCTCGTCGACTTTCTTGACGATCACCGCGCAGTTCAGGGAGTACTTGCCGCCGTCGCGCGGCAGCGAGCCGGCCACCACGACGGCTCCGGGAGGCACGCGGCCGTAGGAGGTCTGGCCGGTATCGCGATCGTAGATCGGCGTGCTCTGGCCGATGAACACGCCCATCGAGATGACGGCGCCCTTGCCGACCACGACGCCCTCGACGATCTCCGAGCGCGCGCCGATGAAGCAGTCGTCCTCGATGATGGTCGGCGCGGCCTGCAGCGGCTCGAGCACGCCGCCGATGCCGGCGCCGCCGGACAGGTGCACGTTGGCGCCGATCTGCGCGCACGAGCCGACCGTGGCCCAGGTGTCGACCATGGTGCCGGGGCCGACCCAGGCGCCGATGTTCACGTACGACGGCATCAGGATCGCGCCGGGCGCGACGTAGGCGCCGCGGCGCACCGTCGCCGGCGGCACCACGCGCACGTTCTGGTTGGCGAAGCGCACCGAGTCGTAGGTCGAGTACTTGAGCGGCACCTTGTCGAAGCCGTGCAGCCGGCCCATCTCGATCACGGCGCTGTCGTGCAGCCGGAAGTACAGCAGCACGGCCTTCTTCAGCCAGGCGTTGACCTTCCAGCCGCCGTCGCGCGGCTCGGCCACGCGCGCGGCGCCGCCGTCGAGCAGGTCGATGGCCTGCTCGACCGCCTCGCGCACGTCGCGGTCCTTCCGGTCGAGCGCTTCGCGCCGTTCCCAGCCCTGTTCGATGGTCGCCTGCAGCGCCGCGGTGTTCACGTCAGGCCACCCGTTCCGCCGCGGGGGCGGTCAAATGGAAATCTTCGGCGAGGAACTCGCCGCGGTGCAGCGTGCGCATCAGCACTTCGCGCAGCTCCGCCAGCGCGGCCTCGTCCGTGATCGGACGGTGCTCGCGATCGGTGATCAGGAACACGTCCTCGGCGCGCTCGCCGACGGTGTTGATCTTGGCGCCCTCGAGCAGGATGCCGCGGCGGTGGAACACGCGGCCGACCAGCGACAGCAGGCCGGGGCGGTCCGACGACACCAGCTCCATGCGCGTGCGGTTGCGCGTGGGGTCCTGGCTGAAGAACACCGTGGTCGGCGTGTTGAAGTGCTTCAGGCGTGCCGGCGTGCGGCGGTTGACCTCGACCACCGTCATCGCCGGGTCGGCCAGCACCTTGCGCAGCTGGTCGCGGATCTCGTCGAGCCGGTGGCCGGGCGTGACCGCGGCGCCGTCGCCTTCGGTCACCGCGAACGAGTCGAGCACGAAGCCGTCGGCGGTGGTGTTGATGCGGGCGTCGAGGATGTTCAGGCCCAGGCGCGCCAGCACGCCGGTGACCAGGCCGAACAGGTGGTCGCGGTCGCGCATGTAGACGAACACGGTGGTGCCGCGCCCGCCGACCGGGTGCGCCAGGATCAGCGGCAGCGCGGCCTCGGTGGCGCCGAGGATCTCCGGCAGGTGCCAGGCCAGCTCGGCCGGCGAGTGGCGCAGGAAATAGTCGGTGTTGAACCGGCTCCACGCCGCCTCGGCCTGTTCCGCCGCGATCCGCGTCTTCTTCAGCAGCGCCTGCGCCATGATTTTCTGCTCGCGCACCGCCTCCTCGGGCCGGATCGGGTCGTGCAGCCCGCGCTCGAGCGCGCGCGCGGTCGAGCGGTACAGCTCCGACAGCAGGCTCTCGCGCCAGGAATTCCACAGCGCCGGGTTGGTGGCGCGGATGTCGGCGCAGGTCAGCAGGAACAGGTAGTCGAGCCGGCGGCGGTCGGCCACCTTGCGCGCGAACCCGGTGACGACCTCGGGATCGCCGACGTCCTGCTTCTGCGCGGTCAGCGACATGAACAGGTGGTGGCGCACCAGCCAGGCCACGTGCTCGGCATCCTCGTGCGACAGGCCGTGGTCGAGGCAGAACTTGACCGCGTCGGACGCGCCGATCTCGGAGTGGTCGCCGCCGCGGCCCTTGGCGATGTCGTGGAACATGCCGGCGAGGTACAGCAGCTCCTTCTTCTCGATGCGCTGCATGACCTCGGTGCCGAGCGGCAGTTCGTCGGCAAACTCCGGCATCGCCAGGCGCCGCAAGTTGCGCACCACGTACAGCGTGTGCTCGTCCACCGTCAGCGTGTGGAACAGGTCGTACTGCATGTGGCCGATGACGTGGCCGAAGGCGGGCAGGTACCGGCCCAGCACGCCGTAGCGGTTCATGCGGCGCAGGTTGCGCGTGAGGCCGCGGCCCTCGCGGAACATCTCGAGGAACAGCGCGCGGGCGCGCACGTCGTCGCGCAGGCCTTCGTCGACCAGCCGGCGGTCGCGGCGGATCAGCCGCAGGGTCTCGGCGCGGATGCCGGTGATCTTCGGGTGCTGCTGCAACAGCAGGAAGATCTCGATCAGGGCGTACGGATTGCGCCGGAACACGTCGGGGCTGCGCGCCTCGATGGCGCCGCCGCGCACCTGGAAGCGCGAGTTCAGCACGGTGGGCCGGCCGCTGTCGGGGCGCAGGATGGCCTCGTCAAAGAGTTGCAACAGCAGGTCGTTGAGGCACGACAGCGACTTGATGGTGCGGTAGTACAGCTGCATGAACTGCTCGACCGCGCGGTTCTTGTCGTCATCGACGTAGCCGAACAGCTCGGCGGCGCGAATCTGGTGGTCGAACAGCAACCGGTCCTCGCGCCGCTCGTTGAGCATGTGCAGCGCGAAGCGCACGCGCCACAGGAAGTCCTGGCCGGCGAACAGGTCGGCGCACTCCTGCTGCGACAGGAAGCCCTTCTCGCTGAGCTCGTGCAGCGTGTTGGCGCCGAAATGGCGCTTGGCCACCCAGGCGATGGTCTGGATGTCGCGCAGCCCGCCCGGGCTTTCCTTGACGTTCGGCTCGAGCTTGTAGCCGGTGTCGTGGTACTTGGCGTGGCGCTTCCTCTGCTCCTCGAGCTTGGCCTTGTAGAAGTCCGCGACCGGCCAGACGCTCGAAGGCGCCAGCGCGGACTGCATCGCCTCGAACAGGGCCTCGTCGCCGACCAGCAGCCGCGCCTCGATCAGCGTGGTCATGATGGTGATGTCGGCGGCGGCGGCGCGCGCGCAGCCGGCCGGCGTGCGCACGCTCGAGCCGACCTCCAGGCCGATGTCCCACAGGAAGGCGAGGAACTGCTCGATCGCGGCCTTGTTGGGCGCGACCGTGCCCGGCTCGTGCAACAGCAGCAGGTCGATGTCCGAGTGCGGCAGCAGCTCGCCGCGGCCGTAGCCGCCGACCGCGACCAGCGCCAGCCCGGCGGGGCGCTCCGGCAGGAACTTGAGCCAGGCCTCGCGCAGCACCTCGTCCACCAGGAACGAACGGGCGTGCACCAGCGACTCGGCCGAGGTGCCCTCGGCGAACAGCCCGTACAGGCGGTCGCGGCCCCAGGCCAGGGTGTCGCGGAACGCGGCCACCGGCTTGCCGGCGACGTTGAGCCGGGCCCGGACGGTGGTGGCCGAGAAGATCGACGCTTCATCCTCCAGTTCCAGCTCGAGCTCGAGGCCCATCAGGGCGTCCCGTTGCGCAGCGTCAGGATCTCGTAGCCGGTCCTGGTGACCAGCACGGTGTGCTCCCACTGTGCCGACAGCGAGTGGTCCTTGGTGACCACGGTCCAGCCGTCCGGCAGCAGGCGCACCTCCGGCCGTCCGGCGTTGATCATGGGCTCGACGGTAAAGGTCATGCCCGGTTCCAGCGCAAGTCCCGTGCCGGGCGTGCCGTAGTGCAGGACCTGCGGATCCTCGTGGAAGATGCGGCCGATGCCGTGGCCGCAGTACTCGCGCACCACCGAGAAGCCCTGCGCCTCGGTGAATTTCTGGATCGCGGCGCCGACGTCACCCAGGCGCGCGCCGGGTCGTACCTGGGCGATGCCCTTGAGCATGGCCTCGTGCGCCGCCTCGGACAGCCGGCGCGCCAGCACCGGCGCCTCGCCGACGTAGAACATGCGGCTGGTGTCGCCGTGGAAGCCGTCCTTGATCACGGTGACGTCCACGTTGACCACGTCGCCCTTCTTGAGCTTCTTGGGGCCGGGGATGCCGTGGCAGACCACGTGGTTGACCGAGGTGCAGATGGACTTGGGGAATGGCGGGCGGCCGCCGCCGCCGCCGTAGTGCAGGGGGGCCGGGGTGGCCTTCTGCCGGCCGACGATGTGCTCGTGGCAGCGCTCGTCCAGCTGGTCGGTGCTGACCCCGGGCTGGACGTGCGGCTCGATCATGACCAGCACCTCGGCCGCAAGCCGGCCGGCCTCGCGCATGAGGCCCTGTTCTTCGGCGTTTTTGATCGAAACGGCCATAGGCTAAAGACAGCGGAAAATCGTTGTCCCGCAGGGCGGGCTATGGTATAAAGCGCGCCGCCGTAAGGCAATGAAGTAGCAGCAAAAATCCATCCGCACCCCCCTTGGGTGAGCCTGAACAGGGGTGCGGTCAGCCAAACCCAAGGAGTAGAGCATGGCAAACGTCACCATGCGCCAGCTGCTGGAAGCCGGCGCGCATTTCGGTCACCGCACCCGTTACTGGGCTCCCAAGATGGAGCCGTACATCTTCGGCGCGCGGAACAAGATCCACATCATGAACCTCGAGCAGACGCTGCCGCTGCTGAAGGACGCCTGCAATTTCGCCGGGCGCCTGGCGGGCAACGGCGGCAAGATCCTGTTCGTCGGCACCAAGCGCGCCGCGCGCGACTCGATCGAGTCCGAGGCGCAGCGCTGCGGCATGCCGTACGTCAGCCAGCGCTGGCTCGGCGGCACGCTGACCAACTTCAAGACCATCAAGGCCTCGATCAAGCGCCTCACCGAGATGGAAAAGTCGGTCGAGGACGGCACCATCAACCGCTTCTCGAAGAAGGAGCAGCTCGGCCAGCAGCGCGAGATGGAGAAGCTGCGCCGCTCGCTCGGCGGCATCAAGGAGATGTCGTCGCTGCCGGACTGCCTGTTCGTGATCGACGTCGGCTACGAGCAGATCGCGGTGTCCGAGGCCAGGAAGCTCGGCATCCCGGTGATCGCCGTGGTGGATACCAACAACAACCCCGAAGGCATCGACTGCGTGATCCCGGGCAACGACGACGCCACGCGCGCGATCAAGGTCTACGCCGAGACCATCGCCGAGGCGATCATCGAGGCCAGAGGCGCCAACACCGTCGGCGCGCGCGCCGACGAGTTCGTCGAGGTCGAGCAGGAAGCCAAGGCGGCGGCGAAGCCGCGCGGCCGGGGCAAGGCCGTGCCGAAGAAGGAGACCAAGGTCGAGACCAAGGTCCGCCGCCACAAGGTCGAGAGCCCGGAGGCGAAGGAATGAGCGTCACCATCACCGCCGACCAGGTCAAGGAGCTGCGCGAGCTGACCGGCGCCGGCATGCTGGATTGCCGCAAGGCGCTGGCCGCCACCAACGGCGACATCAAGGCCGCGATCGAGAAGCTGCGCATGGAAGGCTCGGCCCAGGCGGTCAAGAAGGCCGGCCGCACCGCCGCCGACGGCACCATTGCCATCGTCGCCGGCGACGGCGCCATGGCCATGGTCGAGCTGAACTGCGAGACCGACTTCGTCGCCAAGGGCGAGGACTTCCAGGGCTTCGCCAGGGCCGCGGCGCAGGCCGCGCTGGCCGCGCGGCCGGCCACGCTCGAGCAGCTGCTCGCGGCTAAGGCCGGGGCGCAGAGCCTCGAGGAGACCCGCAAGACCATGGTCGCCAAGATCGGCGAGAACATCACGCTGCGCCGCTTCGAGCTGGTGAAGGGCGCCGGCGGCCCGCTGGCGCAGTACGTCCATGCCGGCAACCGCATCGGCGTGATCGTCGCGCTCGAGAAAGGCGACGTCGAGCTCGGCAAGGACATCGCGATGCACGTCGCGGCGCAGCGCCCGCAGTACCTCAAGCCGGCCGACGTGCCGGCGGCGGCGCAGGAGACCGAGCGCAAGGTCATCGAGGCGCAGACCGCCGAGCAGGCGGCCGGCAAGCCGGCGGACATCGTCAGGAAGATGGTCGAGGGCAAGCTGCGCAAGTACCTGTCGGAGATCACCCTGTTGGGCCAGGCCTTCGTCAAGGACCCGGACCAGACCGTCGAGAAGACCCTGGCCAGCCGCGGCGGCGCCGTGGCGCGCTTCGTGCGCTTCGAGGTCGGCGAGGGCATCGAGAAGGAAAGCGGCGACTTCGCCGCGGATGTCGCGGCGATGATCAAGCCGAAGCATTAAAATCAGCGAGTCACGATGAAGTTTTAACGGGGAAATGGGGGACAGACCACCATTTCCCCGATTCACATCTGAGGATCGGTGATGGGCGAAATGGTGGTCTGTCCCCCATTTCGCGCCTAAGTGAAGTCCAAGGAGGAAGGAGTGCCGAGCAAGCCCGCCTACAAACGCATCCTCCTCAAGCTGTCGGGCGAGGCCCTGATGGGCAAGCTCGACTACGGCATCTCGCCCGAGGTGATGTCGCGCCTGGCCGGCGAGATCAAGGAAGTGGTCGCCACCGGCGTGCAGGTCGCCGTGGTGGTCGGCGGCGGCAACATCTTCCGCGGCGAGGGCCTGGCCCGCGCCGGCATGGACCGGGTCACCGGCGACCAGATGGGCATGCTGGCCACCGTGATCAACGCGCTGGCCATCCAGGACTCGCTCGAGCGCCACGGCCAGCCGGCCCGGGTGCAGTCGGCGATCCGCATCAACGAGGTCTGCGAGGACTTCATCCGCCTCAAGGCGATCCGCCACCTCGAGAAGGGCCGCGTGGTGATCTTCGCCGCCGGCACCGGCAACCCGTTCTTCACCACCGACTCGGCGGCCGCGCTGCGCGCGGTCGAGACCAACTGCGACCTGCTGCTGAAGGCCACCAAGGTCGATGGCATCTACACGGCCGATCCGAAGAAGGACGCCAAAGCCAGGAAATACACCGAGCTGACCTACGACGAGGTGCTCGACAAGCGCCTCGGCGTGATGGACCAGACCGCCATCGTGCTGGCGCGCGACCACCAGCTGCCGCTGCGCGTGTACGACATGTTCGCGCAGGGCGCGCTGCTGAAGATCGTGCGCGGCGCCAAGGACGTGGGAACCCAGGTGAGGAACTGACCATGCTGGAAGACCTGAAGAAGAAAGCCTCCACCCGGATGGACAAGAGCGTGGACACCCTCAAGCACGCCTACACCAAGCTGCGCACCGGGCGCGCCAGCACCGGGCTGGTCGAGCACCTCAAGGTCGATTACTACGGCTCGGACGTGCCGGTCTCCAACACCGCCAGCGTGGTGGTCGAGGACGCGCGCACCATCTCGATCACGCCGTGGGAGAAGAACATGGTCGGCCCGATCGAGAAGGCCATCCTGGCCTCCGATCTCGGCATCACGCCGAACACCGCCGGCACGGTGATCCGCCTGGTGCTGCCGGCGCTGACCGAGGAGCGCCGCAAGGACCTGGTCAAGATCGTCAAGAGCGAGGCCGAGCAGGCCAAGATCGCGATCCGCAACGTGCGGCGCGACGCCATGCAGGAAGTGAAGGACCAGCTCAAGAAGAAGCTGATCAGCGACGACATCGAGAAGCGCGCCGAGCAGGAGATCCAGAAACTCACCGACCAGCACATCGCCAAGGTCGACGAGGTGGCGGCGGCCAAGGAGAAGGAGACGATGTCGCTGTGACGAAGGAAGCGCCCAGGCCGCCCGAGCCCAAAGGCCCGAAGCACGTCGCCATCATCATGGATGGCAACGGCCGCTGGGCGAAGCACCGCGGCCGGCCGCGCAGCTTCGGCCATCGCGCCGGCGTGCAGAGCGCGCGCCGCATCGTCGGGGCCTGCCGCAAGCACGGCGTCGAGGCACTGACCGTGTTCGCGTTCAGCCAGGAGAACTGGCAGCGGCCGCGGGCCGAGGTCGGCCTGCTGATGCAGCTGTTCCTGCGCACGCTGTCGAAGGAGCTCGACAACATGCACCAGAACGGCATCCGGCTGCGCTTCATCGGCGACCACGCCGACTTCTCGCCCGAGCTGCGCAAGCTGATGGGCGACGCCGAGGACCGCACCGCGCACAACCGCTCGCTGCAGCTGACCGTGGCGGTGGGCTACGGCGGGCAATGGGACATCCAGCAGGCCGCGGCCGCGTGCGCGCGCTCCAGGCTCGCACCGACCGCGGAGAACCTCGAGGGCCGGCTGCAGACCGCCGGCCTGCCGCAGGTCGACCTGCTGATCCGCACCGGCGGCGAGCGGCGCATCAGCAACTTCATGCTCTGGCAGCTGGCCTACACCGAGCTGTACTTCACCGAGACGCTGTGGCCCGAGTTCCGCGACGCGGAGTTCGAGCGCGCCATCGAGTGGTTCCGCGGGCGCGAGCGGCGCTTCGGCCGCGTGCCGGAAGCGGCCTGAGCGCGACCGCCGTGCTGCTCAAGCGCGTCATCACCGCCCTGGTCCTGCTGCCGCCGGTGCTGGCGACGCTGTGGTTCGGCTCGACCCTGCTGGTCGGCATCGTGTTCGGCGCGGCGGTGCTGGTCGCCGCGCACGAGTGGGCGGCGCTGGCCGGCGTGCGCCGCGGCACCGGCGCGACGGCGGCCTACGTCGCGGTGGCGGCGGTGATGGTCGCGCTGGTGGTCTGGCAGCGCCAGACCCTGCTGCCGTGGGCGCTGATCGTCGCGACCTGCGCCTGGTGGCTGCTGATGCTGGGCTGGATCGTCCGCTTCCCGGCCGGCGACGACGGCACGCAGCCGCCGCGCTGGCTCAAGGCCGGCGCCGGCTTGCTGGTGATCCCCGCCACCATCGGCGCGGTGATGCTGCTGCACGGCTCGCCCGATGGCGCGCTGCGGCTGCTGTTCGCCTTCGTGCTGGTGTGGGCGGCCGACGTCGGCGCGTACTTCACCGGCCAGGGCTTCGGCCGGCACAAGCTGGCTCCGAACGTCAGCCCCGGCAAGACCTGGGAGGGGCTGGCAGGCGGCCTGGCCTGGGCGTTGGCGATCGCCTGGGTCGCCGGCACGTGGCTGTTCAAGCTGGGCGGCGCCGACTGGCTGCCGTTCCTGCTGGTGTGCACCGCCGTCGTGCTGCTGTCGATCGTCGGCGACCTCGGCGAGAGCCTGATCAAGCGCCAGGCCGGCGTGAAGGACAGCGGCACGCTGCTGCCGGGGCACGGCGGCATGCTCGACCGCATCGACTCGCTGCTGGCCGCCGTGCCGGCGATGGCCCTGGGCCTGAGGGGGCTGGGGCTGTGAGGACCCTGACCGTCCTCGGCGCGACCGGCACCGTCGGCCGCAACACGCTCGATGTGGCCGCGCGCCACCGCGAGCGTCTGGCCGTCCACGCGCTGACCGCGCGGCGCGATGCGGCCGGCCTGTTCGAGTTGTGCCAGCAGCACCGGCCGGTCGGAGCGGTGATGGCCGACGAAACCGCGGCGCGCGAGCTGCGCGAGCGCATCCGGGATGCGGCGCTGCCCGTCGAGGTGCGCTCCGGCGAGGCCGCGCTGGCCGAGGTTGCCGCACAGGCCGACCTGGTGATGTCCGCCATCGTCGGCGCCGCGGGGCTCAAGCCGACCCTGGCCGCGGTTCGCGCCGGCCGTCAGGTCCTGATCGCCAACAAGGAGCCGTTGGTCATGGCCGGGCGCCTGCTGCTGGCCGAGGCCGCCCGTTCAGGTTCGACGCTGATCCCCATCGACAGTGAACACAACGCGATCTTCCAGTGTCTACCGGCTGGGTTCCGCTGCGGCCGGGCGGATCCGGGGGTGCGCAAGCTGGTGCTGACCGCCTCCGGCGGGCCGTTCCGGGAGACGCCGCTGGCGGACCTGGAGCGGGTGACCCCGGCGCAGGCGGTGCGGCACCCGAACTGGGTGATGGGACCGAAAATCTCGGTGGATTCGGCGACGATGATGAACAAGGGGCTCGAGCTGATCGAAGCGCATCGCCTGTTCGGCCTGCCCGAAGGGCAGATCGAGGTCGTGCTGCATCCCGAGAGCGTGCTCCATTCGCTGGTGGAGTACGCCGACGGCTCGATGCTGGCCCACCTCGGCCAGCCCGACATGCGCGTGCCGATCGCGCACGCGCTGGCGCACCCCGAGCGCTGGGAGTCCGGCGTCGCCGGCCTCAAGCTGGCCGAGCTCGGCCGGCTGAATTTCCAGCCGGTCGACCTGCGCCGCTTCCCGTGCCTGGCGCTGGCGCGTGACGCGCTGCGCGCCGGCGGCATCCTGCCAAATGTGCTGAACGCCGCCAACGAGGTCGCGGTCGAGGCGTTCCTCGCCGGCCGCATCGCCTTCACCCGTATCGCGCGCGTCATCGAGCAGGTGCTGGCCGCCGCCGGCGGCGCGCGGCTGCCGGGCGACGAGTCGCTGGAGGCCGTGATCGAGGTCGACGCCTGGGCGCGCCGCGCCGCGACCGGCCTGGTCGAGGCGAAGGTGGCGGCCCATGCTTGAAGTGCTGTGGGCCGTGTTCGCCTTCATCGTCGCGCTCGGCCTGCTGGTGTCGTTCCACGAGTTCGGCCACTTCTGGGTGGCGCGCCGGCTGGGCGTGAAAGTCCTGCGCTTCTCGGTCGGGTTCGGGCGGGCGCTGTGGCGTCGCAGCGGCCGCGATGGCGTCGAATACGTGGTCGCGGCGGTGCCGTTGGGCGGCTACGTCAAGATGCTCGACGAGCGCGAGGGCGACGTGCCGCCGGCCGAGGCACACCTGGCGTTCAACCGCCAGAACGTCTGGAAGCGCATCGCCATCGTCGCCGCCGGCCCCCTGGCCAATTTCCTGCTGGCCTTCCTGGTGTACTGGATGGTGTTCGTGGCCGGGACGCCGGCGCTGAAGGCCATCGTCGCCGCGCCGCCGGCCGGCACGCTCGCCGCGACCATCGGCCTGCGGGCCGGCGACGAGGTCGTGGCGGTGGGCGAGGCGCCGACGCGGACCTTCCAGCAGCTGCGCGTCGAGCTGATCGAGCGCGCCCTGGCCGGCCCTCCGGTCGAGCTGCGGGTCCGCGGCGCGGACGGGGACACGCGCACCGCGGTGGTCGAGTTCGCCGGCGTGCGCGTCGATCCGCAATACCTGTTCGACGACCTCGGCCTGCACCCGTTCCAGCCGCCGGCGCCGCCGGTCCTCGGCGAGATCGTGAAGGACAGCGCCGCCGAGGCCGCGGGCCTGAAGCCCGGTGACCGCGTGCTCAGCATCAACGGCGCGCCGATCGCCTGGTACCAGGAGCTGCTCGACTGGGTGCGCGCGCACCCGGGCGCGGCGGCCCGCTTCGAAGTCCGGCGCGGCGACGTGACGCTGGTGCTGACCGCGACCATCCGCAGCGAGACCCAGGACGGAAAGACCTACGGCAGGCTCGGCGCCGGCGTGGATGTTCCCGGCGCGCTGTGGGACAATCTCGTTACCGAGCACCGGCTCAGCATCTGGGCTGCCGCGCCGGCCGCGGTCGTCGAGACCGCCCGGATGAGCGCGCTGACCGTGAAGATCCTGTACCGCATGGTGCTCGGCGATGTGTCGGTTAAGAACGTCACCGGCCCCATCCAGATTGCCCAGTTTGCCGGCTACACGGCCAGCATCGGGCTGGTTTCGTTCCTGAGTTTTATCGCGATCATGAGCGTGAGTCTTGCGGTGCTGAACCTGCTGCCCGTGCCGGTGCTGGACGGCGGCCACCTCCTTTATTACGCGGTCGAGGTGGTCAAGGGTTCGCCGCTGTCCGACCGCGCCCAGGCCGTCGGCCAGCAGGTCGGCCTGACGCTGCTGATCGCGCTGATGGGGCTGGCCTTCTACAACGACATCCTCCGACTGATCCACTAAGAAACACGGAATGCCTTTCCAACCGCTGAAACAGTGGCTGGCCGCGATTGCGCTGTGCCTTGCGCTGCCGGCCGCCGCGATCGAGCCGTTCACCATCTCCGAGATCCGCGCCGAGGGCCTCAAGCGCCTCGACATCGGCACGGTGCTGTCCTACCTGCCGCTGTCGGCCGGCGACGTGCTGAACGACCAGACCTCGAGCCAGGCCATCCGCGCGCTGTACGGCTCGGGCCTGTTCCAGGACGTGGAACTGGACCGCGACGGCGCCGTGCTGGTGGTGCGCGTGGTCGAGCGGCCGGCGATCGCCAGGTTCGAGATCGAGGGCAACGAGAAGATCGGCGGCGACGACCTCAAGGAGTCGCTGAAGAACCTCGGGCTGGACGAGGGCGAGCCGTACAAGCGCGCGCTGGTCGACCAGGTCGAGCAGGAACTGCGGCGCCAGTACTACGCCAACGGCTACTACGACGTCGGCGTCGAGACCGTGGTCAAGGAGGAGGGCGAGAACCGCGTCAGCCTCAAGATCAAGGTGACCGAGGGCGACGTCACCAAGATCCGCGAGATCAACGTCATCGGCAACAAGGCCTTCGACAAGGCCACCCTGTTGTCTCAGCTGAAGCTGGAGAAGACCGATTGGGTGCCGTTCCAGACCTCGGACCGCTACTCCAAGCAGCAGATGCTCGGCGACCTCGAGGCGTTGACCTCGTACTACAAGGACCGCGGCTACCTGAAGTTCTCCATCACCTCGGTGCAGGTGGCGCTGTCGCCCGACAAGAATGGCATCTACATCACGCTGAACGTGGAGGAAGGGCTGGTCTACACGGTCAAGGACTTCCGTTTCAGCGGCGACACCGTGCTCGATGGCGCGTACATGTCGTTCCTCGTCACCACGCCGGCCGGCTCGACCTTCTCGCTCCGCGAAGCCACCGAGAGCGCCAACCGCATCGAGGCGGCGCTGGCCGACATCGGCTACGCCTTCGCCGAGGTCAACCCGGTGCCGGAGGTGGACGAGGACAAGCGCGAAATCACCCTCAATTACTTCGTGCAGTCCGGCAAGCGCGCCTATGTGCGCAGGATCGGTTTCAGCGGTCATGCCACCACCAACGACGAGACGCTGCGGCGCGAGATGCGCCAGCTCGAGGCCTCGCCGTTCAGCAAGAGCGCGGTCGAGCGCTCGCGGGTGCGCCTCGAGCGCCTGGCGTTCATCGAGACGGTCGAAGTGGACACCAAGCCGGTGCCGGGCACCGACGACCTGGTGGACGTCGAGTTCACCGTCAAGGAGCGGCCGCCGGGCTCGATCCAGTTCGGCGTCGGCTATTCGGGCGCGTCGGGCTTCCTGCTGACCGGCAACGTCACGCACACCAACGTGTTCGGCACCGGCAACCGCGTGGCGGTCGAGGTCGATAACAATGTGTTCTCGCGGCGCTTCTCGTTCAGCTGGGCCGACCCGTACTTCACCGAGGACGGCGTCAGCCAGACCTGGTCGGTGTTCTATCGCGAGTCGGAGGGCCTCAACCGATTCTCGTCAGGCTTCAACCTGAACGTGGTCGGCGGCAACCTGACCTACGGCATCCCGCTGTCGGAGTACACCGCGGTCCGCGCCGGCTTCGGCGTAGAGGACACGGCGCTCGACACCTTCGCGGCCAGCCCCGAGAACGTCCTGCAGTTCGCCATCGAGAACGGCACGCGCTACTTCACCTGGGAGGGGCGCACCGGCATCACGCGTGACACGCGCAACCGCGTGTTCTTCGCCACCCGCGGCATGCTGAACCAGCTCGACCTCGACATCGTCATTCCGGGCAGCGACCTGCAGTACTACCGCGGGTCCTACCGCCACCAGAACTACTTGCCGTTCCTGTTCAGCACCTTCTTGGAGTTCAACGGCCGCTTCGGCCTGATGGAGAGCTACGGCAACAAGGGCGACGCGCCGCCGTACGAGAACTTCACCGCCGGCGGCACGCGCACGGTGCGCGGCTACCGCGAGAGCAGCCTGGGCCCGCGCGAAGGCTCGCTGTCGATCGGCGGCCGCTTCCTGGCCGCGGCGCAGACCGAGCTGGTGATTCCGCTGCCGATCGAAAGCGACGGCAAGAGCACGCGCACCAGCCTGTTCTACGACATCGGCAATGTGTTCGAGTCGCCGGGCGACTTCGCGTCCGGCGCGCTGCGCCAGTCGGCGGGCCTGGCCCTCACGTGGTACACGCCCTTCCTCGGTATACTCGACATGAGTTACGGCTTCGCGCTGGATCCGGAACCCGGGGATCGCGAAGACCGCTTCCAGATCACGTTCGGCACGCCGTTCTGACGGCAATTTCCCACCTCACCCAGAGACATCCATGCGCCTTTCATTCGCTGCAGTCCTTCCCGCGGTCCTGCTGTCCGCCGCGCTCGCCACGCCCGTCGCCGCCGCGGAGCTCCAGATCGGAGTGATCTACGAGGCGATCCTGCTGCGCGACTCCCCCCAGCTGAAGGCCGCCCAGGACAAGATCAAGGCGGAGTTCCAGAAGCGTGAAGACGACCTCAAGGCCGACATGCGCAAGCTGGGCGACGACGTCAAGAAGTACCAGCGCGACGGCGACACCATGAGCGTCCAGCAGCGCGCCGACACCGAGAAGTCGCTGAACACGCGCCGCATCGATCTCGAGCTGAAGCAGCGCCAGTTCACTGAGGAAGTCCAGAACCGCAACGCCGAGCTGCAGCGCGACCTGGTCGCGCAGATCAACTGGGCGATCCGCGACGTCGCCTCCGCGAAGTCCCTCGACCTCGTGGTGCGCGACCCGGCGTTCGCCGGCGCCGCGCTCGACATCACCGCCGACGTCGTGCACAAGCTGAGCAGCCCCAAGCCGGCGGCGTCCCCCGAGCCAAAAAGGAAGAAATAGGCGGGGAACCCGCGTGGCGGGGAACCTCCGGGCGGGCCCTCCATGGAGCGCGTTGCTGCCCCAACCCGCGCGATGCAAGGCGCGAGCCGCATGCCCATTGTTACGGCTATGGGCAAGGCGAGCAACGCAGCAGCGCGCGGTTTGGGGCGCAACCCGAAGGGGCGCGGCCCCTTTCGCGCAGGGCGTTGTCACTCGGCCCTTGCTTGGAGTCACCAAGCGGCGGACCTCGTTCCTAGCCCTGCGCAAAAGTTGCTCGCGCCGCGCCCATGAAGGGCCCGTCCGGAGGTTCCTTGACACTCGGGGAACTGGCGCAGCGCTTCAAGGCGGGCCTGCCGGAGCTGGAGCTGGCCGGCGATCCG
>JBQTJQ010000192.1:0-12039 GCA_052386975.1 Gammaproteobacteria bacterium
GGCCGCCAGGGGAAGGGTGATCAGCCAGGCTGCGAAGAGTCCGGCGATGGTTTTCCAGCGGGCCTGGCCGGTTACGGCGCCGATGCCGAACAGGGCGCCGCAGGAGACGTGGGTCGTCGACAGGGGCAGGCCCAAGGGCGAGGCCGCCAGCACCAGGGTCGAGGTCACGAGATTGGCGCTGAGTCCCTGGCCGGCGTTCATCGCGGTGATCTTCTTCGACATGGTTTCCGCAACCCGGCGCGCGCCCAGCAGGCCGCCGATCGCGATGACCAGGCCCACGCCGGCGAACGCGCCCACGCCCTGGATCGCCGGCAGCACGAGCAGCGTCAGCGCGACGATCTTGGGCGTGTCGTTGACGCCGCGGGCAAAGCTCACGGCGCCGGCCGACAGGTAGTGCAGTCCGTCGATGAGCGTGTGGGCCGACACTCCGACCAGGCTGCCGGCGTAGCGCTGCTGGCAAACCGCCTGGCTTTCGACGACGAGCTGGATCCCGCTGAACGCTGCCGTGCCCGCGGGCTGCGGCACCCACTCGCCGCCCACGCACACGCAGGTTTCTCGCGTGATGCCGAGCACACGGCGCACGCGGGTCAGCACCGAATACAGCACCATGGCCGCCGCGATCGCCAGCACGGGGCCGGCCCCCAGTGGCAGGAAAACCTGCTTGCCAGCCCTTGCCCAGTCCACCGCCGACTCCGGCGCGGCGAACGCTGCGCCGAGCATGCTGCCTGCCAGCGCGTGCGTGGTGGAGATCGGAGCGCCGATGCGGGTGGCGAGCAGCACGGTCAGCGCGCATCCCGCGCACACGGCAAGGCCAAAGCCTGGCAGGGCCAGCGTTGCGGCGTCGACGAACAGCTTGCCGCTGAAGGTTTCGACCAGCTGCGCGGTCAGCCAGATCGCGGCAATCGAGCCCGCCAGGGTCGTGGCCGTGGCCCAGTTGAGCGCCCTGGCATAGTTGCTGACGCCGCTGCCGAACAGCGTCGCCACACCCTTGAAATTGTCGTTCGCGCCGTTGGCCCAGGCCAGGGCGGCGACGCAGGCGATGGCGAGCAGCGTGGTCATGGCGAGGCTACTTTAACCCGCGCGCCGGGCGCGTCGACGGGCCACACGTGCGGATTTCGTGCCCGTCGGTGCAGGCCGGATCAGCGGCGCGACTTCCAGCGCACGGTCCAGTCGAAGTCGGTGAACTCCACCGCGTAGCCCTCCGGCAGCGGTGCATCGGTGAAGGCGTCCGCGTACGCCGTCAGCGACGGCGCGACGCGCAGGAAATCCGCGGCGTAGAGCTCCATCAGCGGCGACAGCGTGATGCGCCGGCGCTCGCGGTCCACGCTCAGGTTGCGCGTGTCGGCAAAGAATGCGCGCGCGGCACGGTCGAGCTGCTGGTCGAGCGTGGAGGCGCGGTACGGCTCGCGCGCCAGCACCGGGTCGCCGGCGACGAGGCGCGTCACGGCAAAGTGCAGGCGCGGCTCGCCGAGCGCGCGGATCACGTTCTCGTGGTACTCGTCCAGCGACATCGGCTGGCCGCCGACCAGCAGCTTGCGGAACTGGAACAGCTTCTTGCGGTCCGACGACGCCAGCTCGCCGGGCACGCCGGCGGTCAGCAGGTTGTAGATCGTCAGCGCGTTGTAGGCATTGACGTGGTAGGCGATGACCTGCGCGCGCGTGCGGTAGAACTCGGGCCAGCGCTCCGGGCTGCGCTCGTAGATCCAGGCGACGTAGCGGTCGAGGTCCTCGTGGTTGGCCAGCACCGCGTTGAAGTCGATGCGGCCGGCCTGGTCGACCGAGGCTTTCAGCACGCGGGCCCAGGCCTCCTCCGGCGGGTGCAGCGGCGTGCCCTCGCCGGTGAGCGGCGGCGGCACGTACGGTGACTCCATGGCGCAGCCGCCCGCCACGACGGCGAACGCCAGCAGCGCCGCGCGCACGATCATGCCGGCCTACAGCACCAGCTTGTCGAGGCGGTTGCTCATCTGGATGGAGTGCGCCAGCGTGATGCCGGCCTTCATCACCGCGGCCACGTGCACCGCCTCCATCATCTGCTTCGGGTTGGCGCCGGCCTCGAGCGCGCCGGTGGTATAGGCGTCGATGCAGTACGGGCACTTCTCGGAGTGCGCGACCGCCAGCGCGATCAGCGCCTTCTCGCGCTTGGTCAGCGCGCCGTCCTGGCCGGTGACCGCGCCGTAATACTTGAAGAACAGGTCGGCGTGCTCGGGTCCGTGCTTGCCGATCTCGCCGAATTTCTTGAGGTCGTCGATCTCGTAGTGGCTGGGCATGGGGCGCTCCGCGAAGGTCGGAGCCGTATTATGTCCAACCTCACCCACCGCTGCCGCGGTCCGCGGGGCGCCTGGACGCGCGGTGGAAGGAATAGGCGGCGTACGTGAACGGCAGGTCCACGATGCCGTAAGCGGCGACGATCCCCGAGCCGTACAGCACGACCAGCGCCTCCTCCGCCGTGTAGACGGCCGGGCCCTCGGTGATCAGCCACCATGGAGCGGCGATGCAGGCCAGGTCCACCTCGATCGCCCTGCTGAAAACGCGGTCGGCGCTCCACTGTTCCTGCGTGACCGCCACGACCGCCGCCGTGCAACCGCTGCCGGCCCACGCCAGCAGCAGGACCGCGAAGCCCCTCGCCGGCCGCAGCCTCACGGCGGCGGCGCCACCAGCACCACGGCCGCTCCGGGCGCGGTGAACGTGACCGTCGCATCGTCGAAGCGGCCGCCCGCGCCCAGGATCCAGGCGCGCGACCCGGCCGCCAGGCGCAGTGTCAACGCCGAGCTGAAGTCGGCGAAGTTGCCGAACACCGTAACCGTGCGGCCGGGGCCGCCCTCGACGATGGCGTAGCGCCCAAGCGCCGTCGGCACGATCGTCAGGTCGCCGTCCAGCGCCACCAGGTCGGTGAACACGCCGGCGCGCCGCACGTGGTGCAGCAGCCCGAGGTCCGGGTTGTCGAGGTCGGCGACGAGCTGCGTCGCCTCGAGCACCGGGAACGCCGCGGTGCTGCCGGGGAACTTCCAGTTGATGCCGAGCCGGGCCGGCATCTGCGAGGCGTTGAGCACCGTGACCGCCTCGAAGTCCGGCGGCGCCGCGCCGAACGGCGCGACGAAGCCGCGCACGCGCACCGGGTCGCCAGGTTCCACGCCGGCCAGCAGCATCAGGCCGGTGTCGACCTCGTAATGGTCCGGATCGGCGTCGGGCGAGCCGGTGCCGGCGAAGTTGAAGCGGCCGGCCGGCACGCGGCCGAAGGACTGCAGGTCGACGACCAGTTGCGGGCCCGCCTGCACCACGGTGCCGCCGAGGTCGGTGACGCGCAGGCGCACGTACCGCGCGGTCACGTGGGCCGCGTCGCCGCTGCCCGAATCGTGGTCGCCGAGCACATCAACCCTCTGGCCGACGGAAATGTCGCCGATCGCGGCGGGTCCGGTGCCTTCCTTGAACACGGTCGCGCCGGTCACGTCCACGGTGATGGTGCGCCCGAATACCGCGCGATCCTCGTCGCGGTCCGCGAGCAGGCCCAGCACGGTCAGCGCGTTGCCGGTGCGCGCGAGCACGTGGCCGCGCACGAAGTCGTCGGTGCCGTCGCCGACGGCGTTGCCGGCGAACACCAGCAGCGCGACGAACTGGTGGCGCGCGCGATCCCAATGGCCGAACACGACCGCCCGTGCCGGCAGCGCCAGCGCCGCCAGCGCCTGCAGGCCCGGCGTGCCGACGTAGTGCTGCCCGCTGATCTCGTAGCGCGTTGCGCCGGTCGCCTCGACGCGGATGTCGCCGAAGTCGCCCGATTGCTGGTCGAACGGCCGCAGGTCCAGCGCGAACTGGCTCTCGGCGACGCTCACCGCCTCGACCACGCCGCGCAGGCGGTACGGGCGGTCGTCGTTGAGCTGGGCATCGGCGAACAGCACCGGCAGCACCGTGACCGTGGTTGGATTTGCAAGGTCGTTGAGCCGGTGCGAGGCCGCCAGGTCGAAGTCCAGCGTCACGTGGGCCGGCACGCCCGGCACGATGGTCATGCGGTCGCGCGGGCCGAAGTCCACGTCCACCGTCAGCGTCGCCAGCGCGGCGCCCGCTTCGTTCACCGCGGTCACCGCGACCGTGTCGCCGGCCGCGTTCTCGACCATGATCTGGGCATCGGCGTAATCGAGCGTCAGCCGCATGCCGGTGTAAGTGCCGACCGGGACGGTGCGGACCGTGAACAACTCGGCCAGCTCGACGTACTCGGCGAAATCCACGCGCGTGGCGTTGGGCAGCGTCTCGACCGTGGCGCCGTCGGCGCGCTTGAGCGCGATGGAGCTCACGTCCACGGCGTAGGTGTGGAAGTCGCCGGCGGCGTCGGTGATGGCGATCTGGACCTTGCCCGATTCGGGGTCGGAGCCGGAGCAGGCGGCCAGCAGCAGCAGGCTGGCGACCCATGAGCGTGCGCACGTTTTCATGCAAACCCCCTTCTCGAACTGGGGCCACGGTGCGCCGGGGCATCTGAATGCCGCCTGAACGGCGCCCCGACGCGACCGCCGGGGCCCAGCCGGTTCCCGTAAACTGCGCCCCCATTATGGCCCCCGCCACCCCGTCCCGCACCCGCCGCAAGTCCCCGCCGAAGGTGGGTTTTGTCTCGCTCGGCTGCCCCAAGGCGCTGGTGGACTCCGAGCGCATCCTGACCCAGCTGCGCGCCGAGGGTTACGAGACCGTCGCCAAGCACTCGAAGGCCGACGTCGTGGTGGTCAACACCTGCGGCTTCATCGACTCCGCGGTGGCCGAGTCGCTCGACGCGATCGGCGAGGCGCTCGAGGAGAACGGCAAGGTCATCGTCACCGGCTGCCTGGGCAAGGGGCCCAAGAGCCACGTGATCCGCGAGAAGTACCCGGACGTGCTGTCGATCACCGGGCCGCAGGACTACGGCGGCGTGATGAGCGCGGTGCACGCAGCGGTGCCGCCGGCGCACGACCCGTTCCTCGACCTGATCCCGCCGCAGGGGATCAAGCTGACGCCGAAGCACTACGCGTACGTGAAGATCGCCGAAGGCTGCAATCACAAGTGCAGCTTCTGCATCATCCCGTCGATGCGCGGCCGGCTCGCCAGCCGGCCGATCGCCGAGGTGCTGACCGAGGCCGAGAGACTGGTGAAGGCCGGCGTGCAGGAGTTGCTGGTGATCTCGCAGGACACCAGCGCCTACGGCGCCGACCTGAAGTACGCGACCGGCTCGTGGCGCGGCCGTGAGTACCAGGCCCGTTTCCTCGACCTGTGCAAGGGCCTCGGCGAGCTCGCAGCCTGGGTGCGCCTGCACTACGTCTATCCGTATCCACACGTCGACGACGTGATCCCGCTGATGGCGGAGGGCAGGATCCTTCCGTACCTCGACGTGCCGTTCCAGCACGGATCAAGGAAGATCCTGAAGGCGATGAAGCGCCCGGCCGCCGCCGAGGACACGCTCGAGCGGCTCGCGGCGTGGCGCAGGATCTGCCCCGACCTGACCGTGCGCAGCACCTTCATCGTCGGCTTCCCCGGCGAGACCGAGCAGGACTTCGAGGAACTGCTCGACTGGCTCGAGGCGGCGCAGCTCGACCGCGTCGGCTGCTTCAAGTACTCGCCGGTCGAGGGCGCCGCGGCCAACGCGCTGCCCGGCGCGGTGCCGGAGGAATTGAAGGAAGAGCGCTACCACCGCTTCATGCAGGCGCAGGCCGGCATCAGCGAAGCGCGCCTCGCCGCCAAGGTCGGCAAGACCATCGAAGTGCTGATCGACGAAGTCCAGGGCGACACCGCCATCGGCCGCAGCCACGCCGACGCGCCCGAGATCGACGGGCAGGTGTCGGTCTCGGGCGCGAAATTCAGGGTCGGGCAGCGGCTGAAGGCGAAAGTGACCCACGCCGATACCTACGACCTGTTCGCAACCGCCGTCGGCGGCTGATCCGCAACCGGCCGCCGGGGCCGTGGGCTTCCCGTAAGATGAAATCCATGGTTCCGCACGCGACACCCACCGCGGCGACCCCCGCGCCGCCCGCCACCCCGGATCGCGCGCGGCGGCTGCTCACCTACGCGCTGGCGGCCGTCGCCTTCCCGCTCGCCACATTCCTCGCGCCGCCGCTGCTGGTGCTGCGCTCGAGCGCCGACCATGCCCTGCTCGACCTCGCCACCGCGCTGATCGCCGCGTTCTGCAGCCTGCAGTCGTTCGTGCGCTACCAGTCGCGGCCGCAACCGATGTTCCTGTGGCTGGGCGCCGGCTTCCTCGCCAGCGGGCTGTTCGACGGCCTGCATGCGGCGGTGAGCCTGGCCGGCCATGGCGACCCGGACAGCCTCGGCTCGCGCTCCTGGGTGGCGAGCTCGGTGCTGCTCGGCGGCTACCTGCTGATGGGGCTGACGCGCCACAAGGAGCCGGCGACCGCGAGCGGCGCGCGCTCGCAGGAGCTGTGGATCTGGGGCATCACCATCGGCGTGTTCGCCGCGCTGCTGCCGGCGCTGGCGCTGCTGCCGGCGACGCAGGTGGTGTGGCCGCAGGGCGCGCTGCACCGCCCGTACGAGCTGATCGCGACCGCGGTCATGGTGGCCGCGGGCCTGCGCGCCTGGCGCGAGCATCCTGAGCTGGACCCGGCGCTGGCGCAGCGCCTGGGCATCGCGCTGGCGCTGTACTTCTCGATGCACGCCGGCGTGATGGCCTGGTCGTCGCAGCCGCTCGACGAGTTCGTCGCGATGTCGCACCTGTGCAAGTTCGTCGCGCACTGGCTGGTCGCCATCGGCCTGCTGCAGTCGTCGGCCAACCTGCTGACGGAAGCCGAGAGCATGGGCCAGAAGCTGGTCGCGCAGGAGCAGCGCGTGCAGCAGGCGCTGACGTTGACCACGATGATCCTCGACCACACCAGCGTGGCGATCTATTCGACCGACCCGGCCGGCGTGGTGACGCGCTTCAACCAGACCGGCGAGAAGTGGCTCGGCTATGCCGAGGCCGAGGTCTGCGGGCGGCTGACGCCGGCGGCGTTCCACGAGCGCGGCGAGCTCAAGCGCTACGCCGAGTTGCTGACCCGCAGCCACGCGGTCGAGCCAACCGCCGGCGTGGATACGCTGCTGGCGATGCCGCGCCTCGGCTATCCGGACCACCACGAGTGGGTCATGGTGCGCAAGGACGGCTCGCGCTTCCCGGCGAGCGTGTCGGTGGTGCCGCTCGAGGCCGACTCCGGCGAGATCCACGGCTTCGTGTTCGTGGCCAACGACCTGTCGCACCAGAAGGAGGTCGAGAAGCTCAAGAACGAGTTCGTCTCGACGGTCAGCCACGAGCTGAGCACGCCGCAGACCTCGAACCGCGGCTCGCTCGGGCTGCTCGGCGGCGGCGTCGCCGGCGCGCTCCCGGCCCAGGCCAAGTCGCTGGTGGACATCGCCCAGCGCAACGCCGAGCGCCTGATCCTGCTGGTCAACGACATCCTCGACATGGAGAAGATCGAGGCCGGCAAGATGCGCTTCACCATGAAGTCGGTGGACGTCGACGCGCTGGCGGCCGAGGCGGTGCAGACCGCCGAGGGCCTCGCGGCGACGCGGTCGGTGCGGCTGGTGCGGCGCGAGCGCGCCGCGGGCCTGCGGGTCTACGCCGACGAGCAGCGCCTGACGCAGGTGGTGACCAACCTGCTGTCGAACGCCATCAAGTTCTCGCCCGAGGGCGGTGCCATCGAGGTCGACGTGCTGTCCGGCGACGGCCAGGCGCGCGTGCGCGTCACCGACCACGGCCCCGGCATCCCGGAGGCGAGCCAGTCGCGCATCTTCCAGAAGTTCTACCAGGCCGATAGCACCAATACGCGCGAAAAGGGCGGCACCGGCCTGGGCCTGTCGATCTGCAAGGCCCTGGTCGAGCGCATGGACGGCCAGATCGTGTTCCAGTCGCGGCCCGGCGAGA
The DNA here is from genome assembly GCA_052386975.1 of Gammaproteobacteria bacterium. GTDB lineage: Bacteria > Pseudomonadota > Gammaproteobacteria > Nevskiales > Nevskiaceae > JACPFV01. The sequence continues at coordinate 7,862 of JBQTJQ010000192.1, forward strand.
CCCGCTTCGAAGTCTCGCTGCCGGTCGAGAGCAGCGCCCCCGCGGTCGCCGACGGCCAGGGCGCCGAGACACCGGTGCTGGTGGTCGAGGACGACCACGCCATGGCCGAACTGCTGCGCCGCCTGCTCGAGGACATCGCGCCGGTGACGGTGGCGCGCACCGTCGCGCAGGGCCGCGAGCTGGCAGCCACCCGGCGCTTCGCGCTCGCCATCCTCGACCTCGGCCTGCCCGACGGCTCGGGCGCCGAGCTGGTCGCGGTGCTGCACGAGCACCAGCCGCGCACGCCGATCCTGGTGTTCTCCGAGACGCCGCTGCCCGGCTCCGCCGCCGGCCGCGTCGCCGTGACCCTGTCCAAATCCCGCGCGAGCCTCGACGAGCTCGCCGCGACCGCCAAGAGTCTCATCGCCAACCCGGACCACCCGCATGCCGCTGCCGCCGCTGGAACGCATACTGCTGGTTGACGACGAGGCGGACATCCGCCAGATCGTGCGCCTCGCGCTGGAGTCGCTCGGCGGATTCAAGATCCATGAGTGCAGCTCGGGCCTGTCCGCGCCGCGCGCGATCGAGGAGTTCTCGCCGCAGCTGATCCTGATGGACGTGATGATGCCGGGCCAGGACGGCCCCGAGACGCTGAAGGCGCTGCGCGAGAACCTTGCGCTGCCGCGCATCCCGGTGGTGTTCATGACCGCCAAGGTCCAGCCGCAGGAAGTGAGCGCCTTGCGCGGCCTGGGCGCGCTCGACGTGATCGCCAAGCCGTTCGATCCGATGACGCTGGCCCAGACCGTGAAGCGGATCTGGGCGGCGCAGCGTCAGGGCTGAGCCGCCGTCTCCAGGACCCGCGCCACCTCGCGCGCGCGGGTGTAGCGGTCCTCGGGCCGCTTGGCCAGCAGCTTGTCGAGCAGCGGCTGCAGGTCGCCCAGGTTCTCCGGCAGCTGCGGCAGCGGCGCGTACTGGTGCTTGTACAGCACCGCCAGCGGCGTCGCGGCCTCGTACGGCAGCGTGCCGGTCAGCATCTCGTACATGAGGATCCCGAGCGCGTAGATGTCGCTGGCCTGGGTCAGCACCAGCCCGGAGCACTGCTCGGGGCTCATGTAGTTCGGCGTGCCGACCACCGAGCCGGTCGCGGTCAGCGTGTGCGCATGGCCGGCGGCGAACTTGGCGGTGCCGAAATCGATCAGCGCGACGCTGCCGTCGGTGCGCAGCATGATGTTGGCCGGCTTGAGGTCGCGGTGCAGGATGCCCGCGCGATGGACGATCTCGAGCGCGCCGGCAACCTGCTGCAGGTAGTTCAGCGCCTCTTCGCGCGGCAGCGGGCCCAGCAGCAGGTCGCGCAGGCTGCCGTTCGGGAAGTACTCCATCACCAGGTAAACGTGCCCGTCGCAGATGCCGAGCTCGTGCAGGCGCACGATGCGCGGGCTGTCGACGCGCGAGATCGCGTCGTACTCGCGCGACAGCCGCTGCGCTTCCTTGGATTCCTCGCCGGTCGGCAGGCGCTGCGCCATGACCTTGACGCAGACGGTCTCGCCGGTCGCCTGGCGGCGCGCGAGGTAGATGGTGCCGGCGCCGCCCTCGGCCAGGCGCCGCAGCAGCTGGCAGCCCGGGATCTGCAGCGCCGCCGGCGGCTGCTCGGCGGCCGGTGTCTCGTGCGCGACCACCGCCGGCTTGGCGCGCGCCTCGACGATCTTCTGCACCGAGGCGATCAGGCGCTCGTGCGTCATGGTCTGCTTGGGAATGTAGTCGGCCGCGCCGGCGCGGATCGCCTCGACCGCGAGGTCCTCGTTGCCGGCGGCGGTCAGCATGATCACCGGCGGGAAGCCGGGCTGGGCGCGGAAGCGCTTGAGGTAGTCGAGTCCGTTCTCGCCGCCGCCGAACTGGTAGTCGAGCAGCACCAGGTCGAGGTTCTCGCCGGCGAAGTCCTTCGCCAGCGGCGGCTCGGTCGCCGGGTCGTGCTCGAGCAGCTCCGCCGCCGGCCAGCGCGTGTGCAGGTGCTGGCGCAGCAGCGCGCGGAACTCGTCGTGGTCGTCGATGATGAAGAGTCGCAGGGCCATGGCGCGGCTCAGGTGTCCGGCACGCCGGCGCGCAGCACGCGTTGCAGCAGCGCGTCGCGCTCTGCGGCCGGCATCTGCATCAGGCGCGCAACCGCCGGCTGCGGCAGGTAGCGCGACAGCAGCGCCTCGAGCGGCTCGCCGCCGGCACGCGCCGCTTCCGACTGGCGGCGCAGGCGCAGGATCGCGTGCACGCGCGCCAGCAGCTCGCGCCCGAACACCGGCTTGGCAATGATTTCGTCGGCGTCGGAGTCGAACGCCTTGGTGCGCGACTGGGTGTCGCCCAGCGCGGTGACCATCACCACCGGCGTCGCGGCGGTCTTCGCATCGCGCTTGATGCGGCGGCACACGTCGAAGCCCGACAGGCCGGGCAGCATGACATCGAGCAGCACCAGCGCGGCCGGCCCCTTGGCCAGGATCTCCAGCGCCTTCTCGCCGGTGTCGGCCTCGACCACGGCGTAGCCCTCGGCCGTGAGGTAGGTCGACAGCAGCGCGCGGTTGTCGGGGTCGTCGTCGACGACCAGGATCGGGGCCGGCAGGAAGTTCATGGCGCCAGCCTCACGTTTCTCAGGAACACCCGCATCTCCTCGAGCGCGGTGCCGATCGCCGCGGCGTCGCCGGCCAGCGCCGCATCCTCGATGCGCGCGCCGATCTCGGACAGCGGCGGCAGGCCGTAGGCGCCGGCCGAGCCCTTCATGTTGTGGCCCAGCTTGCGCAGGGCGGCGAAATCCTTCGCCGCCAGCGCCTGCTCGACTTTTCCGAGGTCCTGCTCGCGATTCTTCAGGTAGCCGGGCACCAGCGGCGCGATCAGCGGGTCGGCCTTCACCACGTAGGGCGTGTCGTTCATTCGACCGTCACCGACTTCGCCAGGTTGCGCGGCTGGTCCACGTCGGTGCCGCGCATCACGGCGACGTGGTAGGCCAGCAGCTGCAGCGGGATGGTGTAGACCAGCGGCTCCTGCAGCGGCTCGATGTGCTCCGGCATGCGGATCACCTCGACCCCCTCGGCCGGCTGGATCCCGGAGTCCGGGTCGGCGAACACGTACAGGCGGCCGCCGCGCGCGCGCACTTCCTGCAGGTTGCTCTTGAGCTTCTCGAGCAGCGCGTTGTTCGGCGCCACCGCCACCACCGGCATGTCGTCGTCCACCAGCGCCAGCGGGCCATGTTTCAACTCGCCGGCCGGGTAGGCCTCGGCGTGGATGTAGGAAATCTCCTTGAGCTTGAGCGCGCCCTCCATCGCCACCGGCCAGCTCGGGCCGCGGCCCAGGAACAGCGCGTGGTGCTTGTCGGCGAACTGCTTGGCCCAGGCCTTGATCGCCGGCTCGAGCTTGAGCGTGTGCTCGATCATCGGCGGCACGTGCATCAGCTGGCGCGTCGACGCTGCCAGCACTTTCGGGTTGACCCCCTGGTGCCGGGCCAGCGCCACGCCCAGCAGCCCGAGCGCGGCCAGCTGGGTGGTGAAGGCCTTGGTCGAGGCCACGCCGATCTCGGGACCGGCTCGAGTCATCAGCACCAGGTCGGCGTCGCGCACGATCGACGACTCCGGCACGTTGCAGATCGCCAGCGTCGCCAGGTAGCCCAGCTTCCTCGCCTCGCGCAGCGCAGCCAGCGTGTCGGCAGTCTCGCCGGACTGCGAGATGACGATGAATAGCGTCTCGGGCCGCACCACCGGGCGGCGGTAGCGGTACTCGCTGGCCACCTCGACCGTGCACGGCAGTCCGGCGCCCTGCTCCAGGTAATAGCGCGCGATCAGGCCGGCGTGGAAGCTGGTGCCGCAGGCCACGATGTGCACCGACTTTACCTGCTTGAACACGGCCGCGGCCCTGGGCCCGAACACCGCGTCGAGCACGTGGCCGCCGGCGATGCGCTCGGAGAGGGTGTCGGCCACCGCGCGCGGCTGCTCGAAGATCTCCTTTTGCATGTAGTGCGCGAACGGGCCCTTGTCCACGGCGTCGGCCGACAGCGACGACTCGTGCACCTTGCGCTGCACCGGCTTGCCGGCGGCGTCGAAGATCGAAACGTTGTCGCGGCGGATGTCGGCGACGTCGCCCTCCTCGAGGAACTGGAAGCGACGCGTCACCGGCAGCAGGGCCTGCACGTCCGAGGCGACGAAGTTCTCGCCCTTGTCGCCGAG
>JBQTJQ010000193.1:0-15509 GCA_052386975.1 Gammaproteobacteria bacterium
GGCATCGGCGCGCGCCCTGGCCGCGCGCTGGCGCGTTCGCGTGCAGGCGCGCAAGGCGCGCCTGACCCGCGAGCGCGCCCTCGAACCCGAGCAGCGCCGCCGACAGCGCGCCGCCCTGCCCGGCAAGTCGCGCTGACGTGAAACCCGCCAGGCGCCACGAACTGTACGCGCGCCTGCGCGCGGCCATTCCGGCGCCGACCACCGAACTCAGGCACGAGACTCCTTTCGAGCTGCTGGTGTCGGTGGTGCTATCGGCGCAGTCCACCGATGCCGGAGTGAACAAGGCCACGGCCAAGCTGTTCCCGGTTGCAAACACGCCGCAGGCCTTCGTGCGGCTCGGCGAGCGCGGCCTGAAGCCCTATATATCCACCATCGGCCTGTTCAACACCAAGGCGAAGAACCTCATCGGCCTGTCGCGCGCCCTGCTCGAGCAGCACGGCGGCGAGGTGCCGCGCGCGCGCGAGGCGCTCGAGGCCCTGCCCGGCGTCGGCCGCAAGACCGCCAACGTGGTGCTGAACACCGCCTTCGGCGAGCCGACGATTGCCGTCGACACGCACATCTTCCGCGTCGCCAACCGCACCGGCCTGGCTCCCGGCAAGAACGTGCGCGCGGTCGAGGACGGCTTGCTGGCCAACACGCCGGAGGAATTCCGCAAGGACGCGCACCACTGGCTGATCCTGCACGGCCGCTATGTCTGCAAGGCGCGCCTGCCGGACTGCCCGCGCTGCGCGATCCGCGACCTGTGCGAGTATCGGCACAAGACGCCGGCGATAGCCGTCGCCCCAGCGAAAGCTGGGGCCCAGCGCCTTTAAGACACTGGATTCCGGCTTGCGCCGGAATGACAATACCCCCCATGAACGACGCCAACACCGAGCTCGAGCTGTTCCGCGACAACGTCAAGCGCTTCCTCAAGGATCAGGTCGAGCCCCATTACGAGAAGTGGGAGAAGGCCGGCATCACGCCGCGCCAGCTGTGGCGCGACATGGGCGACGCCGGCCTGCTGTGCGTGGACGCCCCGGCCGAGTACGGCGGCATCGGCGCGCCGTTCGAGTTCTCCTGCGTGGTCCTGGAGGAGTGCGGCCGGATGGGCTTCGGCGCGCTGTCGGCGAACCTCGCCGTCCACTCGGACATCGTCACGCCCTACATCGCCCACCTCGGCAGCGAGGAGCAGAGGAAGAAATACATCCCCAAGCTCGTCACCGGCGAGTGCGTCGGCGCCATCGCCATGACCGAGCCGGGCGCTGGCTCCGACCTGCAGGGCATCAAGAGCACCGCCGTGCCCGACGGCGGCGACTTCGTGATCAACGGCAGCAAGACCTTCATCACCAACGGCCAGCACGCCGACGTGGTGATCACCTTCACCAAGACCGACCCGAAGGCCGGCGCCAAGGGCACGACCCTTTTCCTGGTGGACGCGACCGCCAAGGGCTTCACCCGCGGCCGCAACCTCGACAAGATCGGCCAGCACTGCGGCGACACGTCCGAGTTGTTCTACGCCGACGTGCGCGTGCCGGCCTCGAGCATCCTCGGCCGCCAGGGCAACGGCTTCGGGCACCTGGTGGACGAGCTGCCGCGCGAGCGCCTGACGCTGGCGCTGTCGGCCATCGGCGCCTGCGACGGCATGCTGGCGATGACCGTGGATTACGTGCGCAACCGCAAGGCCTTCGGCACCCAGGTGGCCGCGTTCCAGCACACGCGCTTCAAGCTGGCCGAGATGAAGACCGAGCTCGAGGTGCACCGCGCCTTCGTCAAGCACTGCGCGGCGCTGTACGCACAGAAGAAGCTCGACGTGCCGACCGCCGCGATGGTCAAGCTGGCGACGACCGAGATGCAGTTCCGCATCGCCGACAACTGCCTGCAGCTGTTCGGCGGCTACGGCTACATGACCGAGTACCCGATCTCGCGGCACTTCGCCGACGCGCGCGTGCAGCGCATCTACGGCGGCACGTCGGAGATCATGAAAGAGGTCATCGCCCGGGCGGTGGTGGGGCGGTAACCACCCGTCAGAACTTCAGCTCCACCCGGCACAGCTCAGCGGGCTTTTTCGCGTCGTCCGGATCGGTCAGCAGCCAGGCCCCGCCGGCGGCGTCCAGCACCATCCCCTCGTACTTGCGCTTGCTGACCGAGCCGTCCGGCTCGTTGATCACGTCCCAGCGCGTGCCGTCGTCCCGGATGATGCCCACCGCCGCGCCGTGGATCGCGCCGTCGGCGATGCCGTCGGGCGTGTCCTCCGCGACGGCCAGGTAGGCGATGTGGCGGCCGAGCGCGACCGCGTCGGTGAATCCCAGGAAGTTGCCCTGCAGCACGCCGAGGTCGTAATTGACCACGCCGAGGATGCGCGGCGGCGCGCCGGCGAGCACGTCGAGCGGCACGTCGACGGTGAAGTTGGCCTTGGCGCTGCGCCCGGCGCCTCGCTGGAACAGCCGCAGGCGGTCGGCCAGCGGCACCGCGCCCTCGATGTTGGCGCTGACGCCGAGCTCGCGCGCGATGGCGCCGTACAACGGCAGCGCGTTGAGCAGCACGGCCTCGCGCCGGTCCAGGTCGATGCGCGCGATGCCGCAGCGGTTCGGCCGCGAGCCCGAGCCGAGGATCCAGATGCGGCCGTCGTGGGCGAACGCGGCCTCGAAATCGGGCTTGTCGAGCTTGGCCAGCTCGAGGCCCGCGCCGCGCAGCAGCAGCGGCGCGACCTTGCGTGTGGCGGGGTCGATCCACGCCGCGGCGAAGGCGTCGTCCTGGATCGCCAGCAGCTGCGCGCCGATGCGCAGCAGCGCCGAGCCCGCGCGCACGCCGGGCAGCGGCCACGACTCGACGATGCGGGCGTTGAGGCGTTCTTCGCGGGACGCGACGACGGTCATTCCAGCTCGCCGAAGCCGCTGTGCACGCGCCGCACGGTCCAGCCGGCGGCGCGCAGGTCGGCGACGATCTGGCTGGCGTGATTCTCGTCCTGCGCCTCGACCAGCATCTCCAGCGTGGCGCCCTTGGCCAGGCCGCTCGACAGGCGCTCGTGGTGCACCTGCAGGATGTTGCCGCCACTCTCGCCGACGCGGCCGGCCACGCGCGCCAGCACCCCCGGCGTGTCCTCGATGTCCACCGACAGGCCGATCAGGCGCTGCTCGTGCACCAGCTGGCGCATCAGCACCGAGGCCAGCATGCGTGAATCGATGTTGCCGCCGGTGACGACCAGCCCGACCTTGCGGCCGGCGTACTTGGCCGGGTCGGCCAGCAGCGCGGCCAGCGCCGCGGCGCCGGCGCCCTCGACCACGGTCTTCTCGACGTTGACCAGCAGGCCGATGGCGCGCTCGATCTGCGCGTCCTCGACGCGCACCAGCTCGCTGGCGTGCTGGCGGATCACCGGCATGGTGAGCTTGCCGATGTACTTCACCGCGATGCCCTCGGCGATGGTCGAGCCGCCCTTGATCAGCGACGGATCGCCCTGCATGGCGGCCCAGGCCGAGCAGTAGCCGGTGGTCTCGACGCCGACCATGCGGATCTTCGGATTCAGGCCCTTGGCGGCGATCGCGCTGCCGGCGAACAGGCCGCCGCCGCCGATCGGAATCACCAGCGTGTCGAGCTGCGGCACCGCCTCCATCATTTCGAGCCCGCAGGTGCCGGCGCCTGCCATCACCACGACATCGTCGTACGGGTGCACCAGGGTCAGGCCCTTGCCGAGCAGGTTGGCCATCAGCCAGTCCTGCGAATCGGCCAGCGTCTTGCCCTGCAGGATGACCTCGGCGCCGAGGTCGCGCGTGCTGCGCACCTTGCTGAACGGCGTGGTGGTCGGCATCACGATGGTGCTCTTGATGCCGAGCTGGGTGGCGCGGTGCGCGACCGCCTGCGCATGGTTGCCGGCCGACATGGCGCAGACCCCGCCCTTCTTCTCGGCGGCGGTCAGGCGCGACAGCCGGTTGGCCGCGCCGCGGTCCTTGAACGAGGCGGTGAACTGCAGGTTCTCGAACTTGAGCCAGACCTCGGCGCCGGTGATCTTCGACAGCACGCGCGAGTGCGTGCACGGCGTGTGCACCACCATGTCGGCGACCTGGCGCGCGGCGTCGCGGACATCGGCCAGCGTGGGCGTGTTCGTCGCTGAAGTCATTTCTGCTTGCGTCCCCGGCCGGTGGTCGTGGTGACCTCGCCGTCCTTGAAGTTCACCACCCGGCGCTGCCCATCTTTCAGGTACACCCAGGTGGTCTTGGACGTGCCGAAGCTGTCGCCGCCCTGGACCTCGTCGGGCTTGCCCAGCGCCTGCTCGACTTCGTCGAAGGTCATGCTCTTGATCACGCGGTGCTCGAGGATGGCCTTGCGCACGCGGGCGTCGCGGTCCTTGCGATTGGCGTGCTGCTTGAGCCACTCGGCGTCGTCGCGGTCGCGCTCGGCGCGGGCCTTGGCCAGGCGCTGGTCATGGGCTCGCGCGAGGTCGCGCTGTGAGGCGGTCGGCGGGGTCGTGACGATGAGCCCGGGCAGCTTGGCGACGGCGGCCCCGGGGGCGCACGGCTGGTCGGTGTAGGTAATTTTGCCCTTCTCCTCGCACTTGTAGACCGGCTTGGCAACGGCGGACACCGACAGCAACAGCGCAACGACGACTGGCATGGCGGGATACATGTTCCCCTCCCTGTTCTTGTTGTTATGGGGTACTGCGGGGCCAGTATAATGCGCGGCCTTTTCACCCCCAAAAACCGGATCCCTGCTTCCGCAGGGATGACGCATGCAATACGTCTACACGATGATCAAGTGCGGCAAGATCGTGCCGCCCAAGAAAGAGATCTTGCGCGACATCTCGCTGTCGTTCTTCCCGGGCGCCAAGATCGGCGTGCTCGGCTACAACGGCGCCGGCAAGTCGACGCTGCTGCGCATCATGGCGGGCATCGACCAGGAGTTCGTCGGCGAGGCGCGGCCGCAGCCGGGGCTCAAGATGGGCTACCTGGCGCAGGAGCCGCAGCTCAATCCCGACAAGGACGTGCGCGGCAACGTCGAGGAAGCGCTCGGCGAGGTGCTGGGCCTGAAGGCCGAGCTGGAGAAGGTCTACGCCGCCTACGCCGAGGAAGGCGCCGACATCGACAAGCTCGCCGCGAAGCAGCACGAGCTCGAGGCCAGGATCGCCGCCAGCGGCGCCGACAACATCGACCTGATCCTCGACAAGGCCTCGGAAGCGCTGAACCTGCCGGCCTGGGACGCCAGGATCGCCACCCTGTCCGGCGGCGAGAAGCGCCGCGTGGCGTTGTGCCGCCTGCTGCTGTCCAAGCCCGACATGCTGCTGCTGGACGAACCGACCAACCACCTCGACGCCGAGTCGGTGGCCTGGCTCGAAAAATACCTGAACGACTTCCCCGGCACGATCATCGCGGTCACCCACGACCGCTACTTCCTCGACAACGTCGCCGGCTGGATCCTCGAGCTCGATCGCGGCTACGGCATCCCGTGGCAGGGCAACTACTCGAACTGGCTCGAGCAGAAGGAAAAGCGCCTCGAGCAGGAAGAGAAGCAGATCGACGCGCACATGAAAGCGATGAAGGAAGAGCTCGAGTGGGTGCGCAAGAACCCCAAGGGCCGCCAGGCCAAGAGCAAGGCCCGCGTGCAGGCTTTCGAAGAGCTGTCGTCGAAGGAATTCCAGCAGCGCGCCGAAACCCAGGAAATCTACATTCCGCCCGGCCCGCGCCTGGGCGACGTCGTGGTCGAGGTCAAGGACGTCTCCAAGGCCTACGGCGACAACCTGCTCTACAAGGGCATGAACTTCCGCGTGCCGCGCGGCGCCGTGGTCGGCATCATCGGCTCCAACGGCGTGGGCAAGACCACGCTGTTCCGCATGCTGACCGGCGAGGAGAAGCCGACCTCGGGCGAGCTCAAGATCGGCGAGACCGTGAAGTTCGCCTACGTTGGCCAGTCGCGCGATTCACTGAAGGGCGACAACACGGTGTTCAACGAGATCGGCGGCGGCCACGACCTGATCAAGGTCGGCGGCTACGAGATGCCCACGCGCGCCTACCTCGGACGCTTCAACTTCAAGGGCGAGGCCCAGCAGAAGCGCGTCAAGGAACTCTCCGGCGGCGAGCGCAACCGCCTGCACCTGGCCAAGGTCCTGATGTCGGGTGGCAACGTGATCCTGCTCGACGAGCCGACCAACGACCTCGACGTCGAGACGCTGCGCGCGCTCGAAGAAGCCGTGCTCGCCTTCCCCGGCTGCGCCATGGTCATCTCGCACGATCGCTGGTTCCTCGACCGCGTGGCCACGCACATCCTCGCCTTCGAGGATTCGGGCGAGGTGGTGTGGCACGAGGGCAACTACCGCGAGTACGAGGACGACTTCCGCCGCCGCACCGGCTCCGAGCCCGGCGTGAACCGGCGGGCGCGGCACAAGAAGCTGGCGTAGGTCGGCAAGCCCTTGCCGACTGGCGGCATGGGAATGCCGCCCTACTTGCCGGGCGTGCGGACGATGACCGCGCCGATCTCGTCGATGCGCACCACGGCTTCGTAGAATTCCTTGCCGGACAGCTCGACCAGCTTGACCGTGACCGGGCTGGTGCCCGCGAGGATGCCGGTCAGCTCGTCGCCGTCCTTCAGCCGCAGCGTCACGCGCTTGCCGGCGTTGGCGGACAGCGTGGCCTCGATCGAGGGCGCGGACTGGGCAACCGCGGCACCCGCGCACGCCAGCAGCACGGCGCCCGCAACCACTCCGAGGGCGCGGCTCATTTGTGGCTCTTCAGCAGCGTGGCGACCTTGTCGACGTACTTCTTCATCGCGTCGTCGGGCTTCAGGCCCTTGAGCTTGGCCCAGGAGTCGTACTTGGCGCGGCCCACCATGTCGAGGATGCCGGGGCGGTCGCCCTTCGCGTCGCCGCCGTTGGCCTGCTTGTAGTGCGAGTACAGGAACAGGAAGTCCTCGTTGCTCGGCCGCCTGGTGAGCGTGTTGACGTCCTTCTGCGCCTGCTCGAATTGCGCCTTCATGTCCGCCATGTCCCTCTCCCCTGCCGTCGTGGGCCGCCCACCTTATAACGGCGTTCAGACCTTGGTGGCAAACAGGCGCGGCGGGCCGCCGTTGAGCGGCCAGGCCATGCCGATCTCGAGGTCGAGGGCGACGAAGGCCTGGAAGCGGACGCGCAGGCCGATGCCGGCGCTGACGTAGACCTTGTCAAGGTTGGCATCCGCCGGCTCGGCGAAGGCATTGCCGGCGTCGACCACCGCGAGCAGGCGGATCGAGTTGCGGAACACCGGGCGCAGGTACTCGACGCTCGCGGCGTAGAAGGCATCGCCCTTGGCCGTCTCGGGCTCGTAGCCGCGCACCGTCGAGGTGCCGCCGATCGCGAGGGAGTCGCCGCCGTAGGCGCCGTCGTGCCGCCCCTGCGCGTTGAACAGGAAGTTGAGGTTCTGGTGCGGCGAGTCGCCGAGGTAGGTGTAGCGCGCGTAGTAGAGGCTCCATGAGGTGAAGTCGTAATCCGAAGAAATGTCCTCGGCCGCGCTCTGCACCCCGAAGCCGAAGCTCACGCCCTGGTCGCTGTAGACGTTGTAGTGCAGGTCGCGGTAAGCCGCGCCGACGAGCGCCGCCAGCGCGCGGCCCCGGGCCACTTCGTCCGGGGCGGTCGGCACCTGCGGTCCCGTCTGGACCTCGCGGGTCCAGCTCAGGCCGGCCCGGCCGGTCCAGCCCTGGTTGCGCAGGCCCTCGCTGAGCTTGCGGGTAAGCGCGACCGCGAGCGCCGTGTTGGTCTGCTCGTACTCGAGCGGCGTCAGGTACGGCGTCTCGAAGTAGCTGGCCGTGGCGTCCACGCCGAACTCGCCGAGCAGGAACGGCGCGCTGTAGCGCAGCTGCGTGCGGGTCTGCAGCCCGCGCGTCTCCGGGTCGTTGGCGCCCTCGCTCGGCTGGCGGCGCTCGAAGTACGGCGTGAAGGTGTGGTTGAGGCCCCAGACGTTGTACCAGCGCAGCTCGACGCCATAGCCGTAGCCGCCGTCGCTGTTGGCGTCGGCGCGCGGCAGCGGCAGGACGTAGAGCTTTTCCTTGACCTTGATCACCAGGCGCACGCCGCCTTCGACCGGCTCGAGCTCGGCATGGACCGAGCGGAACAACCCCAGGTCCTGCACCCCCTGGCGGCTGCGCTCGACCTCGCTCCGGTCGGCCGGGTCGCCGACGCGCAGCGACATCTCGCGCAGCATCGTCGCCGGCTCGGTGGTGTCGTTGCCGCGGAACTCGATCTCGCGGATCGCCGGCGCGCCATCCTGCGCGTGCGCGGCGGCGGCGGCGCCCAGCACCAGCCCGGCGAGTGCCCGGCTACATGCGTTCCAGCGTGATGAAGCTGAAGGCATGGGCGTGGCGCTCGTCGGCCGGGTGGGTCACGAGGCCAGTCTGCCTGAACTCGGCCTCCCGCCACTGTGGGAACGCCGTGTCGCCGTCGACGCGCGCGTGCACGCGCGTGAGGTGCACGGTACCGGCCAGCGGCAGCGCCTGCCGGTACAGTTCGGCACCGCCGATCACGACCAGTTCCCCGTCGCGGTGCGCCGCGAGGGCCTGCTCGAGCGACGCGAACACCTCGGCGCCCGCGGGCCGGAACGCGGCATCGCGCGACAACACCCAGTTGCGGCGGCCCTCGAGCGGCTTGCCGAGCGAGTCCCAGGTCTTGCGGCCCATCAGCACGGTCTTGCCGAGCGTGAGCTTGCGGAAGTGCCTGAGGTCCTCCGGCAGGCGCCACGGCAGCGCGCCTCCGCGGCCGATGGTGCCGGCCTCGTCCATCGCGACCACCAGGCTGATCGTCTTCATGTCCGTGCCATCCCGAGGAGCAAGATTCCTCGCTTCGCTCGGAATGACACCGGCCTAGACCGCGACCGGCGCGGCGATGGCCGGGTGCGGCTCGTAGCCCGCCAGCTCGAAATCCTCGTACTTGAACGCGAACAGGTCCTTCACCGCCGGATTGAGCTTGAGCTTCGGCAACGGCCTGGGCGCGCGCGCCAGCTGCAGGCGCGCCTGCTCGAGGTGGTTGGTGTACAGGTGGCAGTCGCCGCCGGTCCAGACGAACTCGCCGGGTTTCAGTCCCGTCACCTGCGCAACCATCATGACCAGCAGCGCGTAGCTGGCGATGTTGAATGGCACGCCGAGGAAGATGTCGGCGCTGCGCTGGTACAGCTGGCAGCTGAGCTTGCCGCCAACCACGTAGAACTGGAAGAAGGCGTGGCACGGGGCGAGCGCCATCTTGTCGAGCTCGCCGACATTCCAGGCCGACACGATCAGGCGGCGCGAGTCAGGATTTCCGCGGATCTGGTCGAGCAGCAGCTGGACCTGGTCCACCGTATGCCCGTCCGGCGTCGGCCAGCTGCGCCACTGCTTGCCGTAGACCGGCCCGAGCTCGCCCTTCTCGTCGGCCCACTCGTCCCAGATGCTGACGCCGTGGTCCTTCAGGAACTTCACGTTGGTCTCGCCGCGCAGGAACCATAACAACTCATAAGCGATGGATTTCAGGTGCAGCTTCTTGGTCGTCACCATCGGGAAGCCGGCGGCGAGGTCGAAGCGCATCTGGTGGCCGAACACGCTCAAGGTGCCGGTGCCGGTGCGGTCGGACTTGGCCGCGCCGTGCTCGAGCACGTGGCGCATCAGGTCGAGGTACTGCTTCATGCGGCCTTGCTCCGGTAGGCGAGCCCCAGCATGACGGCGCCCGCCAGCGCCACCGGGATGCTGAGCAGGATGCCCATGGTCAGCCAGCCGCCGGCGAGGTAGCCGATCTGCGCGTCCGGCAGGCGCACGGTTTCCACCGCCATGCGGAACACGCCGTAAAGGACCAGGAACAGCCCGGACACGGCCATGCGCGGCCGCGGCTTGCGGCCAAACCACCACAGCAGCGCCAGCATCACCACGCCCTCGAGGAAGGCCTCGTAGAGCATGCTCGGGTGGCGCGGCAGCGCCATGTCGTCGTTGGCGAACACCATGCCCCACGGCAGGTCGGTCGGCTTGCCCCACAGCTCGGCGTTGATGAAGTTGCCGATGCGGCCGGCCAGCAGGCCGAACGGGATCAGCGGCGCGGCGAAATCGCCGATCGCGAACGGGTCGAGCTTGTAGTTGCGCGCGAACAGCAGGTAGGAGACGACGACGCCGAGCAGGCCGCCGTGGAACGACATGCCGCCCTTCCAGATGCGCAGCAGCTCGAGCGGGTCCTGCACGAACGCGCCGAAGTTGTAGAACAAGGTGTACCCGACGCGCCCGCCGAGGATCACTCCCAGCGCGACGTAGAACAGCAGGTCGCCGACGCGCTCCCTGGGCCAGTCCCAGTGCGGCTGGCGCGCGCGGATCGTGCCCAGGTACCAGCCGCCGGCGAAGGCCACGAGGTACATGATCCCGTACCAGTGGATCGCGACCGGGCCGAGCTTGATCGCGACGGGGTCGAAGGCGGGATGGACGAGCATGGGCGGCGCATTCTACCGGCTCACGCTGTCGGACTGCTGGATTGCTCGGGACCGGTGTGCCCGTCTCGCTCCATGGCTCGCTCGATGCCGCGCTGCTCGCCTCGCCAAGGCTCGGCTTCGCGACGCGCGGCACCCCTCGGCCTTCGGCCTCGGGGCTCCGTCTCGCTGCGCTTTTACTTCCGCCCGCCTGGGCCCCGACCCGCTACCGATCGCTCAGTTCGACTACGACCGATCAGCGCGGACCCGGTGCGCCCGGATCACGAAGGTAAAAGCGCAGCCGAGCGGAGCCCCGACCCCAGCGAAAGCTGGGGGAGGGGTCGCTGCCCCACGGCGAGCCGAGACTTGGCGAGGCGAGCTAGGGCAGCGACGAGGCGAGCCACGTAGTGAGACGGGCGCACCGGGTCCGCGTCAAACGATGCGACAGAAGAACGCCTTGAGGTACCGGGTCTCGGGGATCGCGGGGTGCACCGGGTGATCGGGGCCCTGCCCGCCCTGCTCGAGGATCTGCAGGCGGCGGCCGGCGCTGCGCGATTCGCGCAGCAGGATGCGCTGCAGCGACTCGGCGTCGAGGTGGTGCGAGCAGGAGCAGGAAATGAGGATCCCCTCGGACGCCAGCAGCTCGATGGCGGTCTTGTTCAGCGCGCCGTAGTGCGCGCTGCCGGCCTCGAGGTCCTTCTTGCGCTTGATCAGCGCAGGCGGGTCCACCACCACCACGTCGAACTTCCTTTGGGCCGTGCGCATCTCGCGCAGCACGTCGATGGCCTTGCCCTGGATTGCCTCGACCATCGCGCCGTTGAGCGCGGCGTTCTTCGCCACGCCTTCCAGCGCGGACGCCGAACTGTCGACGGCAGTGGCACTGGCGGCGCCGAGCCTGAGCGCGCGCAGCGACCAGCCGCCCAGGTAACTGAACACGTCCAGCACCGACTTGCCGCCCACGTACTTCGCCAGCCGGTCGCGGTTGCCGCGTTGGTCGTAGAACCAGCCGGTCTTCTGGCCGGTCTTGATGGGAATCCCGAAGCGCACGCCGGCTTCCTCGATCTCGACCGACTCGGGCACGCTGCCGATCTCCTCGACCTGCTCCGGCAGGCCTTCGGTCTCGCGCATGCCGACATCGTTACGCAACAGGATTCCCGCCGGCGCCAGCGCCGCCCTCAGGCCCGCGACGATCTCGGCCTTGAGCCGGTCCATGCCGGCGGTGGCCATCTGCACCACGCAGACCTCGCCGTAGCGGTCCACGATCAGGCCGGGCAAGCCGTCGGATTCGCCGTAAACCAGCCGGTAGAACGGCTTGTCGTACAGGCGCTCGCGCAGCGCCAGCGCGCTGCGCAGGCGGTTGGCGAACCACTCGGCGTCGATCGTGGCCTTGGCGTTGCTGGTGAGCAGCCGCCCGCACAGCAGCGTGCGCGGGTTGACGTAGCCGACGCCGAGCACCTTGCCGCGCGCGTCCACCACCCGGCACAGCGCGCCGGACTCGAACGCGGTCAGCGATGTCTTGGCCGTGTCCACCTCGTTGGAGTAGATCCACAGGTGGCCGGCGCGCAGGCGGCGCTCTTCGCGCGGCTTGAGCCGCAAGTCAGGCAGGGACATGAGCGAATTGGGGTCAGACCACCATTTCCAGTGAGCAATTCTGAATGAAGGCAGACCTTCCAGGAAATGGTGGTCTGACCCCGGTTACGGCTACAGCGCGGCGATGCACTCGATCTCGACGCGCGCGCCGAGCGCCAGGCCGCTGGCGCCGAGCGCGCTGCGCGCCGGCATCTTGCCTGCCGGGAAGTAGGTCACGTAGACCTCGTTCATCGCCGCCCACTCCTTCATGTCGGCGAGGAACACCGTGCACTTGATGACGCGGTCCATGCCGACGCCATAGCGCGCGAAGCCCGCCTTGATGAGCTCCATGGTCTGGCGCGTCTCGGGCTGGATGCCGCCGGGCACGAGCTTGTTGGTGGCCGGGTCGAAGCCGAGCTTGCCGGACTGGAACAGCAGCCCGCCGCCGCGCACGGCGTCGGCGAACGGCAGCTTGCCCTCGGGGTCGCCGGGGTTCGGGTGGTGCTCGACCTTGGCGCGGTGCATGCCGGCGCAGCCGGCCAGCAACAGGACCGTGAGAAGGACCAGCGCAAAGTCACTGGATTCCCGCTTTCGCGCGAATGACACCTTGGAGCTCATATTTCCCCCTGCTTGGCAAACCTGGCGATGTGCTCGGCGGCGCGGAACGCCAGCGCCTGGATGGTCATGGTCGGCTGGCCGCGGCCCGAGGTGACGAAGCTGCTGCCGTCGACGATGAACAGGTTCTTGACCTCGTGCGCGCGGTGGAACTTGTCCACCACCGAGGTTTTCGGATCGTCGCCCATGCGGCAGGTGCCGAGCAGGTGCGTGCCGATGTTCTGCGGCTCGATCGGCTCGCGCCAGGACTTCTTCGCGCCCGCCGCCGCGAGCAGCTCCATGGCGCGGTCCTGCAGGAACGCGGCCAGCTTCATGTCGTCCGGGTGGTCCTGGTAGGTGATGCGCATCGCCGGCCGGCCGAGCGGGTCCTTGGCCTTGGGGTCGAGCGTGACGTTGTTCGAGTCCATCGCCAGCGAGGTGCCACTGCCGAGCACGGCCATGTGGCGCGTGAAGGCGTGCGCCAGGTACTTCTTGTACTCGGCGCCCCAGCGCGGCACGTCGGGCGGCACCGTCGCCAGCGCGAAGAGCATGGGGCTGTGCGCCAGGAACGGCCGCGCGTCGATGCCGCCGCCGCCGTAGAAGCCGCGCTTGGCGTCGGACTCGTAGAAGTCGTGGATGATGCGGCTGACCTGCACGCTCTTGTAGTCGTGCAGCGGCTCCTCGAACAGGCCGTGCGTGACCGAGTGGCTGTTGAACATCAGGCCCTTGCCGACGCGGCCGTTGTTGTTGGCCAGGCCCTGCGGAAACTTCGCCGAGCCCGACATCAACAGCAGGCGCGGCGTCTCGGCGCCGTTGGCGCACAGCACCACGGCCCTGGCCTTCTGCGCCTGCGGCCGGCCCTTCTCGTCCCAATAGGCCACTTCGCTGACGCGGCCATCCTTGCCGGTCTCGATGCGGTACACCGCGCAGCGCGCGCGCAGCTCGCAACGCCCGGTGGCCAGCGCCTCCGGGATCATGGTCGCCAGCGTCGAGGACTTGGCGTTGGCCTCGCAGCCGAAGCCCATGCAGAAGCCGCAGTGGATGCAACCGGGCCGGCCGTTGTGGGGCTGCGACGTGATCGCCAGCGGCGCCGGCTGCGCGTGCAGGCCGAGCTTGGCCGCCGCGGCCTCGAGCAGCACGCCCGAGGACTTCACCGGCAGCGGCGGCATCGGGTACGGCTTGCTGCGCGGCGGATCGAACGGCCCCGGCACGCCCGACACGCCGATCTCCCAGTCCACGCGCGTGTAGTACGGCTCGAGGTCCTCGTAGCTGATCGGCCAGTCGTCGAAACCGGTGCCGGCGATCGCCCCGAGCTTGCCCTTCTCCTTGAAGTCGCTCGGCCGCAGGCGCCAGAAATTGCCCGAGAAATGCACGCTGCTGCCGCCGACGCCCTGCGAATACAAGGCCGGCGGCGGGCTGTTCTGCACCTGCGCCGTGTCGGCGGCGGTGCGCCGGTAGGTCTGGACGTTCTCGGCGCCGCCCAGCAGCTCGTTGTTGAACTGCACGCTGAGCTCGTCGTGGGTGAAGTCGGAGGCCTTGCGGTGCGGTCCCTGCTCCAGCAGCACCACGCTGAAGCCGGCGACCGCCAGCTCGCGGGCCACCACGCCGCCGGCGGCGCCGGAGCCGACCACCACGAAGTCCACCGGCTGGCGCGTGGGATACAGGGGCAAGCTGGGCGCCGCGGCGGCCTCGCTCATTTCCTGGCTCCCGCGGCGGCGGCCTGTCCGTCGTAGTAGCCGAACGGCGGCTGCCAGAAGTGGCGGTGCTCGAAACCGAGCAACTTCCAGCCGGCTTAGCCCTTGTTACCGCCGTAGACCGGCAGCGCAAACATGCCGGCGATGGTCATGAAGTGGACGGTGCCGAAGAAGGCCGACTTTTCCTCGGTTTTCAGCAGCTTGACCTGCTCGGCCGGCGGCAGCTGGGCGAAGCGGGCGGCGGGCTGGACCGCCGCGGCCTTGGCGTTGAGCGCGTCCAGGCCGGCTTCGATGCTTTCCTTGGCGCCGGCCATGAAGGTTTTCAGCGCGCTGTCCATGAAGTAGACCACGCCGGCCTCGGTGGCGCCCGGCGAGCCGTCGCTCGGGATGATCTGGGCAGCGATGGCAACCAGGTCGGCGGCATCCTCGTCGGCCAGCACCTCGAAGGCGGCACCGGCATCGCGGGCCGCGGCGGCTCCCTGGGCGGCCTGCAGGATCGAGGGCCAGAGCGCGGTGAACCCGGCCGCGCCCGCCAGCATGGCCGTGGCCTTGAGGAATCCGCGGCGCGAAAGCTCTTGTTCTTCGAGCACGTTACGTCTCCTGCCGGCCGGCGAGCCGCCACGCTATGCCGGACTCACTGGCGGCGCAACCCCGGGCGCGAAAATAGGGGACAGACCACCATTTCGCCCGCGGCGGCTGATCGCGGAAGACGGTGGGCCGAAATGGTGGTCTGTCCCCCATTTTCGTTAAACTGCACATCCTTCGGGGAATCACGGACTTGGCATGCTTTCGAGCCTGGTGCTCTACATCGCGCTCGTGATTGGCCTTTGCGTGGTCATGCTCGGCCTGTCATGGATGCTGGGAGAGCGCACGCCTTATACGCGCGCGACGCTCGACCCGTACGAGTCCGGCATCCTCCACGTCGGCCTGGCGCGATATCGTTTCTCAGCCAAGTTCTACCTGATGGCGATGTTCTTCGTGATCTTCGATCTCGAAGCGGTGTTCGTGTACGCCTGGGCCGTGTCGGCGCGCGAGTCGGGCTGGCCGGGTTACATCGAGATGCTGGTCTTCCTCGGCATCCTGGTCGCGGCGCTGGCCTACCTGTGGCGCCTGGGCGCGCTCGACTGGGCCCCCAAGCCGCGCCAGCTGCCGACCGCCGTCGGCCCGAACGACATCACGCACATCAATCCGGCATCGCAGGCACGGAAAAGACAGGGGTGGGTCCCCCCATACCCTGCGGGGATTGGGGTGGGTACCCGGGCAACGCAAGGCCGACAAGATCCGGTAGAAGTGGGGTGGGCCC
>JBQTJQ010000194.1:0-5159 GCA_052386975.1 Gammaproteobacteria bacterium
CCCGGGCGATCTCATGCATCGGGATGATGATGGCGTTGAGCTTGCCGTTGACCGCCTCGGCGCGCGCAATCGCGGCTTCGAGCACTTCGGATGCGCTCACCTGCCCGCTGCGGACCAGCGCAGCCAGTCCAAGGGCGTCGTGGTCAGCGTATTCCTTGAACATCGGTCTCTCCTCCCGATGGTGCCATTCCGCCTTTCACCGCCACCCCTTTGATCTGCACGTGGCACTCCAGGCCCGGTTTCAACCCCAGGTGATCGACCGAGCGCCGCGACATGCGCGACAACAGGATGCCCTCGCCGGCCTGCAGGCGCACGTCGACGTGGCCGCCGTCGCGGCCGCTCAGCGCCTGCACGCGCGCCGGCAGGATGTTGAGGATGCTGGAGTCTGCCGCGCGCGACAGCGCGACGCTGACGTCGCGCGCCAGGATGCGCAGGCGCAGTTGATGTCCCGGTTCGCCGTGGCGGCCCGGCACCAGCAGGCGCCCGGCCGGCGTGTCGATCTCGGTCAGCTCATAGCTGGCGTCGAACGAGCGCACCGTGCCCGGCAGCACCGTGCCCGCCTCCTCGCCCAGCGGCCCGAGCAGGTCGGGCCGGGCCAGCACGTCCTGCAGGGAACCCGCGCCGCCGATGCGGCCGTCCTGCATCAGCACCAGGTGGTCGCACAGGCGCACGACTTCGTCGACGCTGTGGCTCACGTAGAGGATCGGCAGCGTCAGCCGGCCGTGCAGGCGCTCCAGGAACGGCAGCACTTCACGGCGGCGCGCCGGATCGAGGTTCGCCAGCGGCTCGTCCATCAGGATCACGCTGGGCGCGCGCAGCAGGGCGCGGCCGATCGCTACGCGCTGCGCCTCGCCGGCCGACAGGCCCGCCGGCTTGCGCGCCAGCAGCGCCTCCAGGCCCAGCAGCTCGACGGCTTCGTGGAACGTGACGCCACCGGGCGCGCTGCGCCGCATGCCGTACTCGAGGTTGGCACGCACGCTGAGGTGCGGGAACAGCCGCGCGTCCTGGAACACGAAGCCGACGGCGCGCTGGTGCGGCGGCGCGAAGCGCGCGTCGTCCTGCCAGACGGCGCCGTTGACGGCGACGGTGCCGCGGCAGTCGCGCTCGAGCCCGGCGATGCAGCGTAACAATGTGGTCTTGCCGCTGCCGGACGGGCCGAGGATGCCGGTGATGCCGCGCGCCGGCGCGGCGAACTGCAGCTCGAGCGCAAAGGTCTCGCGCGCGAGGCGCACGTCGGCGCGCACCGCGGTGCCCTCATTCATGGCGCCAGCGCCGGTTGATCAGGTACAGCGCCAGCATCGCCGCGAAGGCGAAAGCCAGCAGGATCAGCGACAGCGTGTGCGCCACGCCGTATTCCAGCGCCTCGACGTGGTCGTAGATCGCGATCGACACGACCCGCGTCGAGCCGGGTATGTTGCCGCCGACCATCAGCACCACGCCGAACTCGCCGAGCGTGTGCGCGAACCCCATGACGAACGCCGTGAGGTAGCCGCGCGCCGACAGCGGCAGCACCACGGTCGCGAACGAATCGAGCGGCCTGGCGCCGAGCGTTGCCGCCGCCTCGAGGTAGCGCCGGCCGAGCGATTCGAACGCGTTCTGCAGCGGCTGCACCACGAACGGCAGCGAATAGATGACCGAGGCAATCACCAGGCCGGCGAAGCTGAAGGTCAGCGTCTCGCCGGTGAGCTGCACCCACCAGCTGCCGATCGCGCCGTTGGGGCCGAGCAGGATCAGCAGGTAGAAGCCGACCACGGTCGGCGGCAGCACGATCGGCAGCGACACCACCGCTTCGATCGCCGCCTTGCCGCGGCTGCGCGTGCGCGCCAGCCACCACGCCAGCGGCGTGCCAAGCACCAGCAGGATCAGGACGGTGACGAGCCCGAGCCGGACCGTCAGCCACAGCGGACCAGCGCCAGGGAACCAATCCATCGCAGACGGCCCGTCTCAGGGGCCGACGTCGTAACCGTCGTTGCGGATCAGCTGCCGCGCCGCCCCGGAGCGCAGGAACTCGTAGAAGTCCCGCGCGGTGCGGTTGCCGGCGGCGCGCTTCAGCAGCACGGCCTGCTGGACGATCGGCGCGTGGAGCTCCGGCGGCACGTCCCAGCGGCAGGTGGACGCGGGCGCATCCTTGCCGATCATCTGCGACAGCGCGACGAAGCCGAGCTGGGCGCTGCCGGTGGCGACGAACTGCAAGGTCTGCGAAATGTTCTCGCCGAGCACCAGCCGCTCGCCGAGCTGGTCGGCGCCGAGGCCGAGCCCCGCAAGCACGCTCATCGCGGCGACGCCGTAAGGCGCGACCTTCGGGTTGGCGATCGCCAGGTGCCGGAACTTGCCGGCGGCCAGCGCCGCCTTGCAGTCCTGGTCCTTGAGCGAAGCGTCGGCGGAGAACAGCACCATCTTGCCGATGGCGTAGGTGAAGCGCGTGCCGGGACCCGCGAAGCCTTTCTGTTCCAGTTGTTCCGGCCGTTCGGCGTCGGCCGACAGGAAGATGTCGAACGGCGCGCCGTGCTCGATCTGCGCGTAGAACTTGCCGGAGGATCCGGTCGTGACGTTGACCTCGAGGTCCGAGTTCCGGGTGAATTCCTTCGCCAGCGCCCTGGCGGTCGAGCCGAAGTTGCTGGCGACGGCGACCGTCACGGCTGGCGCCGCCAACACCGGACCGGCGCCGGCGGCCGCGACCGCAAGTGCGGCGGCCACCAGGATGCGGCCTGCGTGCATAATCGAATCCCCCGTAGAACGCAAAGCACTTTGCACGGGAGCACAAGCATTGGTCAATGAAGCCCGCGAGAAAGCCCGGCTGACCTGGCTGCTGGCGCTCGCCATCGGGCTGTTCGTCGTGGAACACCCGGCGATGCTCGGCGCGCTGCTGGCCGCGCAGATCGCGCTGTGGCTGGCCTCGCCCCTGCCCGCGCTCGAGATGCTCGCGCCACTCAAGCGATTGCTGGTGTTCGGGCTGCTGATCGCGCTGTCGTTCGCCTTCCTGCCGGTCGAAGCCGGCGGCGACCGCTGGGTCACCCTGCCCGGCCTCGATTGGCCCCGCATCAACCTGGCTGGCCTGGCGCTCGCGGGCGTGATGCTGCTGCGCGTGGTGACGCTCGTGCTCGCATCGACCTGGGTGCAGCGCTCGGGTGCTCCCGGCGCGGTGGTGCGCGGGCTGCGCGCCCTGCGCCTGCCGGAAACCGTGGCGATCGCGGTCGACGCGACGCTCGCCATGCTCGCGGGCGGGCCGGGATCGGGTTCCGGTTCGGGCGGCGGCAGTGGCGGCGGGATGGGTGGGGGCCGCCGGCACGCCGAGGGCTCGAGCGAATTGAGCTGGGCCGACGTGCGCGCCGGCCGCGTGCAGCGGTTCTCCGAGATCTTCGAGCGCGCCCTCGAGCGCAGCCGCAATTGGCTGGCCGAGCGCTACCCGCAGCTCGACGCGGGCCGCGTGCGCGACCTGTCCATCGTGCTGGCGCTGTGCCTCACGGTCATGGGCCTCAAGGTGCTGCAGGTGCTGCCGGGCATCCCGTTCGCGTCGGGCCACAAGAACATCCTGATCGTGCCGCTGTTCCTGTACGCGGCCCAGGCCACCGGCATGCGCTTCGGCGGCTTCGCGGCCGGCACCGCCGTTGGCATCGTGTCGTTCCTGCTGGGCTACGGGAAGTTCGGCGTGCTCGAGATCGCGCACTTCGCCCTCCCCGGCCTGCTGGCCGACCTGCTGACGCCGTGGCTGCGCGCGACCTCGGCCGGCGGCCGGCTGGCGCAGTACGCCCTGGCCGGCGCGGTGCTCGGGCTCGGCCGCTTCGCCGCCAACTTCCTGGCGATCCTGCTGGCCGGCGCGCCCGGCGTCGCCTTCCTGCTCTTTGCGCCGCTGCTGATCTCTCAGGTAGCCTTCGGGGCTCTGAGCTGCTTTGTCAGCGTCCTGCTGATCAAGCCGAAGCCCGCAGAGGCACCGGGTCCAATCAAGGGGAATACCTAGCAATGGGTCAGTTACTGACCGGCGACGGCCGCACTCACGTCAAGAGCGGGTTGATGCGCGAAAGCCTGGTCAGCCGCAAGCTGCTGGCGACCACCGACGCCGAGACCGTGAAGGTCATGGTGCCGGACGTGAACCTGATCGCGGTCGGCGGGCGCAGCATCATGGACCGCGGCGCCGAGGCGATCCTGCCGCTGGTCGACATGATCGCGTCGCTCAAGGGCAAGCACCGGATGGTCATCGGCGTCGGCGGCGGCGCGCGTGCGCGCCACACCCTCGCCATCGGCCTCGACCTCGGGCTGCCGATCGGCGGCCTCGCCCGCATTGTCGGCAGCGTCGAGGAAAACAACCGCGACATCCTGCAGTTCCTGCTGGCGCCGCACGGCGGCATCACCTTCATCAAGGAACACTTCCAGGACATGCAACTGTTCCTGAACAACGGGATGATCCCGGTGTGCATCGGCCAGCCGCCGTACCACTTCTGGGAGCCGCCCTCGCAGGACAGCTCGGGCATCCCCGAGAACGGCCCCGACGTCGGGCTCTACCAGATGGCCGAGGTGGTCGGCGCGCGGCGCTTCATCCTGGTCAAGGACGTCGACGGCGTGTACACCGACAACCCGCGCAGGAATCCGAAGGCCACGCTGATCAGCGACATCACCGCCAGGGAACTGCTCGAGCGCGACCTGCCCGACCTGCCGGTCGAGCGCGAGCTGCTGCGCACGCTCGAGAACGCGCGCTCCTTGCGCGAAGTGCGCGTGATCAATGGCCTTGCGCCCGAGAACCTGAGGCGCGTGCTGGCCGGCGAGCACGTCGGCACCTTGATCCGCTCGAGCCGCGACCGCTCGGCCGGAGCCGCCCGATGAAGCGCGACGGCAAGATCTGGATCGAGGGCATCGACAACGTGCTGAGCGAGGAGTCGCTCTCCGGCCGCGCGGCGCGGGCCCAGTTCGCCGATCGCGCCTCGGTCTCCGTGCTGCCGGACAGCTGGATGCTCAAGATCGGCGGCCAGAGCATCATGGACCGCGGCAAGGCGGCGGTGCACCCGATCCTCGAGGAACTGGTCGCCGCGAAGAAGGCCGGCATCCACTTCATCCTCGGCGCCGGCGGCGGCACGCGCGCGCGGCATGTCTATTCACTGGCGCTGGACCTGAAACTGCCGACCGGCGTGATGGCGCACCTCGGCGGCGGCGTGCCGAACCAGAAT
>JBQTJQ010000195.1:0-4853 GCA_052386975.1 Gammaproteobacteria bacterium
TGAGCCCGTGCTGGAACGCGATGTGGGCGATCTCGTGGCCGATGAAGAACGCGAACTCGGCCTCGCTCTGCATGCGCGCCAGCGCGCCGAGCGAGACGAACACGATGCCGTTCGGCGAGACGAAGCCCTTCGGCTCGCGGCTGTCCAGCACGTAGACGCGCACCGGCAGGTCGTACACGTGCGAGCTCTCGGCGACCAGCATGGCGACCGTGCTGAGGTAGGCCTCGAGTGCCGGGTTGCGCGCCAGCCCGTCCTGGCGGGCGACGAACGCGGTCAGCGCCGCGCCCAGCTTGTCCGACTCGGGATCGGCCACCGGCGCCGGCGGGTCGAGCGGCAGGCGGCGCTTGAGCGACTCCCAGTCGCGGCCCTTGAAGCGCGTCGCCACGAACGCCTGGTAGGCGTCGGCGTCGAACGCCGCCGACTCCCACAGCGCCGGGTCGACCTCGGCCTGCTTCATGCCGCGGTGGGCCGAGTACGCGGTCGAGAAGCCGCGCACGCCGAGCGTGACGGCGGTGCGGCTCAGGTATTTCGGCCGGTCGCGCTGGTCCACCATGCCGGTGATGCCGCGCAGCAGGCTCTTCGAGACCGAGCGCAGCAGCGCGCCGGCCTTGGCGCCCTGCTGCTCGGTGTCGAGCGCGTAGGCCGGGATCCAGGCGCTGCGCTGCGGCTCGACTTCGGCCTTGACCCAGGCACCGCGCCGGTCGGTGACGCGCACCGCGGCGCCGCGCAGCAGGCGCACGCCGGCGTCGTAGTAGGCGCCGGGACCGCCGCGGCTGTCGATCGGCGTGACGATGCGCGCGGCGTCGGGCCCGGCGGCGGCCGCTGCAGCCGCCAGCGCGGCCGTGGCGGCGGCCAGCGCGAGTTTCAGCATGCGCGAACCCATTGATCCTCCTATACGCCGCTCGAGTCGCCGGTCGGCGGCAGCTTGCGCGCCGCGACACTCCTCTCGCGCACGCGCAGGTTGATGATCTCGACGCCGACCGAGAATGCCATGGCGAAGTAGATATAGCCCTTCGGGATCTGGAAATCGAGGCCCTCGCCGACCAGCGCCATACCGACCAGCAGCAGGAACGCGAGCGCCAGCACCTTGATGGTCGGGTGCGCATTGACGAAGCGCGACAGCGGGCCGGATGCGACCATCATGGTCAGCACCGCGATGACGATGGCCGTGACCATCACCGGCAGGTTGTTGGTCATGCCGACCGCGGTGATGACGGAGTCGAGCGAGAACACGATGTCAATCAGCATGATCTGCACGATCGCCCCGAAATAGCTGGTCACCGCCTTGACCTTGATGGCGTCCTCGTCGTGGGACGGCGTCTCCATCTGCTCGCCAATCTCGGTGGTCGCCTTCCAGAACAGGAACAGGCCGCCGAGGATCAGCACCAGGTCGCGGCCCGAAATCTCGTAACCCATCACCGTGAACAGGGGCGCCGTCAGCCGCGCGAGCCAGGTCAGCGTAAACAGCAGCAGGATGCGCGTGATCATCGCCGCGGCCAGGCCGATGATGCGGGCGCTGTCCTGCTGGTGCGCCGGCAGCTTCGAGACGATGATCGACAGGAAGATGATGTTGTCGATGCCGAGCACGATCTCGAGCGCGGTCAGCGTGACCAGCGCGGCCCAGATCTCCGGATTCGTCAGCCAGTCCATGGTGTCGTGCGCGAAGCCCTGCGGGGTGGCCGCGTATTCTACCGGCGCGTCACGGCGCGGCGGCCAGGCGCTCGAGCAGCCGGTGCATCAACCGCGTGTTCTGCTCGAAGCGCGCCGGATCGCGCAGCATCTCCGCGGCGCTCTGCACGAAGCGGCCGGGCTCGGGCGCCTCACCCGCCAGCCAGCGGCGCGCGTCTTCGAGCTCGACCTCGAGGTGGAACTGCAGGCCCAGCACCCGGCCCTCGCCCCAGGAGAAAGCCTGGTTGGGGCATGCCTCGCTGCTCATCAGCGGGGTTGCCCCCGGCGGATACTTGAACGTGTCTGCGTGCCAGTGGAACGCAGCAAACGCCCTTGGAAAGCCTTCGAAAAGCGTTGATTTGATCGCTTCGTCACTCAACGCTACGTCAAACCAACCGATCTCCGCCTGCCGGCTCTGACTGACATGGCCCCCGAGGACATCGGCAACAAGCTGGGACCCCAGGCAAATCCCGAGCACTTTCTTTTTTGTGACGCATGCGTCACGAATTATGAACTTCTCGCGGATCAGCCAGGGATGGCGATCGTGCTCGTAGATGTTCATCGGCCCGCCCATCACGATCAGCCAGTCGAAGTCGGCCGCATCGGGCAACTCGTCGCCGCGGTGCAACTGCGAGCCGGTGAGCCGGTGGCCGCGGTCGCGCAGCCAGCGCTCGATGCATCCCAGGCCCTCGTGCTCGGCGTGCTGCAGGTAATGGACGCGCATGCTCGCCGCCATGATAACGAGCGCGCCGAGGGCCGACCGGGCGCCACGCCCGTATTGCGCTGCCGCAATGACGCGATGAGCTAATATCGCGCGCGTCCCGCTCCCCAAAGCAAATGAGGCCCTCATGCGCTTCACGACCCTCGCCGTCCTGTCGTCCGCCACCGCCCTCGTCCTGCTCGCCGCCTGCGCCGGCGGGCCCTCGGCCCCCGTGCCCGCCTCGGGTGTCGAGCTCGCCAACATGGACCGCAGCGTGCGGCCGCAGGACGACTTCTTCCTCCACGTCAACGGCACCTGGCTCAAGAACACCGAGATCCCGGCGGACAAGGCGCGCTACGGCGCCTTCGACAAGCTGCGCGACGACTCCGAGGCGCGCCTGCGCGCGATCATCGAGGAGTCCTCGACCAAGCAGGGCAAGCAGCCCGGCAGCGACGAGCAGAAAGTCGGCGACCTCTACAACAGCTTCATGGACGAGGCGCGCGTCGACGCGCTGGGCCTGAAGCCGATCGAGGCCGAGCTGGCGCGCGTCGACGCGATGAAGTCCAAGGGCGAGATCCCGGCGCTGATGGCGCACCTGCTGCGCACCAACGCCACCACGCCGATCAACGGCTTCGTCAACCAGGACGCCAAGAAGCCGACCGAGTACATCGTGTACCTGTTCCAGTCGGGTTTGGGCCTGCCGGACCGCGACTACTACCTGCTCGATGATGCCAAGTTCAAGGGGATGCGCGCGGGCTACGTGGCCCACGTCGAGAAGGTGCTCGGCCTGGCCGGCGACAAGGACGCGGCGAAGAGCGCGAAAGCGATCATGGCGCTCGAGACCGCGCTGGCGAAGAAGTACTGGACGCGGGTCGACAGCCGCGACGACGACAAGACCTACAACAAGCACGAGCTCGCCAAGGTGAACGCGGTCACGCCGGGCTTCGACCTCGCGGCGTACCTGCGCGCGGCCGGCGTCACCACCGACGCCGTCATCGTCATGCAGCCCAGCGCCCTCACCGGCTTCGCCGACGAGCTCAAGGCGCAGTCGCTGGCCACCTGGAAGACCTACTTCCGCTGGCACCTGATCCGGAGCTACTCGCCCTACCTGTCGAAGCCCTACGTCGACGAGAACTTCGCCTTCTACGGCAAGACGATGCGCGGCATCCAGGAGAACCGTCCGCGCTGGAAGCGCGCGGTCGAGGCGGTCGAGAACTCGCTCGGCGAGTCGCTGGGCAAGATCTACGTCGCGCGGCACTTCCCGCCCGAGCACAAGGCGCGCATGGACGTGCTGGTCGCCAACCTGGTCAAGGCCTACGACCAGAGCATCCGCTCGCTGGAGTGGATGAGCGAGGAGACCAAGCAACAGGCGCTGGTCAAGCTCGGCAAGTTCACGCCGAAGATCGGCTATCCGGACAAGTGGCGCGACTACTCGGGCCTGACCATCGACGGCGGCGACCTCGTCGGCAACCTGATCCGTTCGGCCCGGTTCGAGCACGAGTACCAGATCGCCAAGCTCGGCAAGCCGATCGACCGCGCCGAATGGTTCATGACGCCGCAGACCGTCAATGCCTACTACAACCCCGGCATGAACGAGATCGTGTTCCCGGCCGCGATCCTGCAGCCGCCGTTCTTCAACGCGGCGGCCGACGACGCGGTCAACTACGGCGGCATCGGCGCGGTGATCGCGCACGAGATCGGCCACGGCTTCGACGACCAGGGCTCGAAGTACGACGGCAACGGCCAGCTGCGCAGCTGGTGGACCGACGAGGACCGGAGCCGCTTCGAGGCGCGCACCGGGTCGCTGATCGCGCAGTACAGCGCCTACGAGCCGATCCCGGGCTACAAGGTGAACGGCGCGCTGGGCATCGGCGAGAACATCGGCGACCTCGGCGGTGCGTCGATTGCGCTGAGGGCCTACCGCATCGCCCTCGCCGGGCGCGAAGCGCCGGTGATCGATGGCTACACCGGCGACCAGCGCTTCTTCATCGGCTTCGGCCAGATCTGGCGCGGCGCGTACCGCGAGCAGCGCTTGCTCGAGCAGATCAAGGTCGGGCCGCACTCGCCCCCGCACTACCGCTGCAACGGGCCCCTGGTGAACGTCCCCGAGTTCTACACGGCGTTCGACGTCAAGGAAGGGGACAAGATGTTCAAGCCCGCCGCGGACCGCGTGAAGATCTGGTGATGTAGGAGCGCCTTCAGGCGCGACTCAATCGAGCAGCGGAGAGTCGCGCCGGGTCTTCCAGCCGTAGCGCCGCAGGTCCACGCGGCCGCCGATGAACGCCACGCCCTCGGCCTCGAGCCGGCGGCGCTGCTCGCGCCATGCCGCGCTGCGCGGCGGAAATGAAATCTTGCCCTGCGCATTCAGCACGCGATGCCAGGGCAGTTCCATTTTCGGTGGCGTGTTCTTGAGCGCAAAACCCGCGAGCCGTGCCGCGCGCGGGAACCCGGCCGCCGCGGCGAGCTGGCCGTAGGTTGTCACGCG
>JBQTJQ010000196.1:0-2166 GCA_052386975.1 Gammaproteobacteria bacterium
GCGACGGCGGCTTGGAAGGCCGCCCTACCTATTTGCCGGCTGCCTGTAGGTCGGCAATCATTTGCCGACACACAACAACCCGGGGTGCACCCCGGAGGCGCCAGGCCGAACTACCGCCGCTATCACCTTCTGGGCCATCCGGTGTTCATCACCATGGTCACCCGTGATCGTCGCCCTTGGTTACGGGAGCCCGGGCACGTCGACGTGCTGATGGAGTCCATGCGCCGCGTAAAGGTCCTTTACCCGTTCCGACACGCCGCGCACGGAGTGATGCCCGATCACGTTCACTGGATGTTCGAGGCAAAAGACGGGGACTTCTCGCGTATCGTCGGCGCGGTCAAGCGCGATGTGACATGGCGGCTGAAGCAGGCCGGCGGCAATGGCTTGCCGCCCTACTGGCAATCGCGGTTCTACGACCACGTGATCCGCGACGAATCGGATTTCGAGCAGCACCTGCACTACATTCACTTCAACCCGGTCAAACACGGCGTCGTAGCGAAGGTAACAGAGCACGAGTATTCGTCATTTCGCCAATGGGTCGAGCGCGGTGTGTATGAAGCCGATTGGGGTAGCAGCGAGCCGGAATCGATCAAGGCAATGGAACTGGAGTAGGCGGTAGGTCGGCAATCCTTTGCCGACGGCGACGGCGGCATGGAATGCCGCCCTACAACGGCTGGCGGCATTGGAATGCCGCCCTACGACGGCTTGATCACCTTCAGCGCGGCGCGCATCTGCTCCCAGCGCTGCTCGACGGTGCCGGTGATGCCGATGGAGATGCGCACCAGGCCCGGGCTGATGCCGGAGCGGCGCTGTTCGTCCTCCGGCATCTCGCTGGACGTGGACGAGCCGGAGCAGGACATCAGCGTCTCGAAGTAGCCCAGGCTGACGGCCATGAAGCCGAAGCCCTGCTCGTTCTGCAGGTGTTCCATGAAGCGGTCGGCGCGCTCGCGCGTCTTGAGGTCGAGCCCGAACAGCCCGCCGAAGCCGTAGGCCGGGTTGCCGATGCGCTTGAGCGTCTTGTGCCCGGGGTGCGCCGGCAGGCCCGGATAGATCACCGACAGGCCCAGCGCGTCGAGCTTCTCGGTGAAGAACTGCGCGCGGCGGCTGTGCTCGACCATGCGCAGGCCCAGGTGCGGCAGGCGCAGGCTGATGGCGAAGGCCTGGTGCGGGTCCATGGTCGGGCCCAGCAGCATCAGCGAGCCGGTGTGCAGGTCCATGAGCTGCTGGATGAAGGCGGTGCGGCCGCACACCGCGCCGGCGACGATGTCGGACGCGCCGTTGATGAATTTGGTCAGGCTGTGCACGACCACGTCCGCCCCGTGCACGGTGGGCGCCACCATCAGCGGGCTGAAGGTGTTGTCCACCACCAGCTGCGCCTTGTGCTTGTGCGCGATCTGCGCCAGCCGGGGCAGGTCGGCGACTTTCAGCGTCGGGTTGGCGATGGTCTCGACGTACAGCAGCCGCGTATTTTCGCGAAACGCCTTCTCGACCGCGTCGAAGTCGGTAACGTCCACGAAGCTCGTCGTGATGCCGGCCTTGGCCGGCAGGTAGTCGTTGAACAGCGCCCAGGTGCCGCCGTAGATCGTGTCGCTGGCCACGGCGTGGTCGCCGTGGTTGCACAGCTGCGTGACCACCGCCGAGATCGCGCCCATGCCGCTGGCGGTGCAGTAGCCGGCCTCGGCGTTCTCCAGCGCCGCGATCTGGCGGCCCAGCACGTAAACCGTCGGATTGAAGTGCCGCCCGTACAGGTAGCAGCCGCCGGTGTCCGGGCCGCGCTGGCCCTGGAAGATCGCCGGCATGGTGCCGGCTTCCATGACGGTGAAGGTGGTGCTGGCCTCGACCGACATGTTCACGCCGCCGTGCTCGCCGAACTCGTGGCGGGCGCGCGCCAGCGCTTCCATGGGATCGAACGTGGTCACCTATTTCTCCACTTTCATGCCGGCGGCCTCGAGGTCGGCGATCCCGCCGGTCATCGCTACGGCACGCGTGTATCCGAAGCCCTGCAGCTTCCGCGCGGCCAGTAGCGCGCGGGCGCCGCTCCTGCAGTACGTGACGATGCGGGTGTTCTTGTCTTTCGGGAGCGCCGGAAATGCCGCCGTGAGCGTCTGCCATGGCGCGAAGCGCGCGCCCTTGACGTGGCCCTCCCGCCATTCCTCTTCGCTGCGC
>JBQTJQ010000197.1:0-3438 GCA_052386975.1 Gammaproteobacteria bacterium
GCCATGACCACGCTGCTCGCCATCGCCTGCGTCGCCGCCCTGGCCTGGGCCAACGGCGCGAACGACAATTTCAAGGGTGTGGCGACGCTGTTCGGCATCGGCGCCGTAACCGGCCAGGCCCGCTGGAAAACCATCGTCGGAATCTTCGCAGCCTGGCTGATCACCCTTCCCCTGGCGGCCTTACTGGGTGCATGCTCCTTGCGCGCCTCACTATTGCTGACCTGAGCCATGTACGACACCCGACCTGCATCGATCACCGAGAGCGTGCGCCAGTATTACGGCCGCGTGCTGAAGTCCTCGGCCGACCTGAAAACCTCCGCCTGCTGCCTCACCGAAACGCTGCCGCCGCAGGTGCGCGAAGTCGTGAAGGATTTGCATCCGGAGGTGCTGGAGCGGTTCTACGGCTGCGGTTCGCCGATCCCGCCGGCGCTCGAGGGCATCACCGGGCTGGACCTTGGATGCGGCTCGGGGCGCGATTGCTACGTGTTGTCGAAGCTCGTGGGGCCGAACGGCCGCGTGATCGGCCTCGACATGACCGACGAGCAGCTCGCGGTGGCGCGCCGTCACCAGGGTTACCACGCTCGGAAGTTCGGCTGGGCCAACACCGATTTCCGGCAGGGCTACATCGAGGATCTCGCTGGCGCCGGCATCGCCGACGCCTCGGTGGACCTCGTGATCAGCAACTGCGTGCTGAACCTTTCGCCCGACAAGCCGCGCGTGTTCCGCGAGCTCTTCCGCGTGCTCAAACCGGGCGGCGAGCTGTACTTCTCCGATGTGTTCGCCGACCGCCGGATTCCCGCGCCGCTGGCGCAGGACCCGGTGCTGCTCGGCGAATGCCTTGGCGGGGCGCTCTACGTGGAGGATTTCCGGCGTCTGCTCGCCGACGCCGGGTGCCGTGACGCCCGCACGGTGTCGTCGGCATCGCTGGCGCTCGGCGACACAGGGATTCAGCGCAAGATCGGCTTCGTCAACTTCACGTCGCGCACGGTTCGCGCCTTCAAGCTGCCGCTCGAGGACCGCTGCGAGGATTACGGCCAGGTCGCCACCTACCGGGGCACGCTGGCCGAGTCGTCGCACGCCTTCGACCTCGACGACCATCACCATTTCGTGGCGGGCAAACCGATGCTGGGTTGTGGCAATACGGCCGACATGGTTTCACGCACGCGCTACGCACCGCACTTCCAGGTGACCGGCGACAAGACCCGGCATTTCGGCCTGTTCGACTGCGCGCCCGCAGCGGACGGCGCCGCGACCACGCCGGGAGCCT
Source organism: Gammaproteobacteria bacterium (assembly GCA_052386975.1). Classification (GTDB taxonomy): domain Bacteria; phylum Pseudomonadota; class Gammaproteobacteria; order Nevskiales; family Nevskiaceae; genus JACPFV01. The sequence goes on from JBQTJQ010000197.1 coordinate 1,268, forward strand.
GCTGCTGATGAACGCCGTGCCCGCCGTAAAGCTCGCCGCGCTGCGCCGCTTCGACTTCGAGCGGCTGCTGGAGGACCGCCGCCTGCAGCTGTCGCCGCTGTCGATCGACACGCTGCAGGCCAACATCACCAAGCTGTGCAACCAGGTCTGCCGGCACTGCCACGTTGACGCCTCGCCGAGCCGCACCGAGAAGATGTCGCGCGCCGGCATCGAGCGGCTGGTCGAGCTGCTGGCGCGCCATCCGCAGATGGCCAAGCTCGACGTCACCGGCGGCGCGCCGGAGCTGCACCCCGACTTCGACTGGCTTGTGGCCGAGGCGGTGAAGCTCGGCCGCCACGTCATGGTCCGGCACAACCTGACCGTGACCTACGATGGCAATCCGCAGACCAAGGAATCCAAGGAATACCTGCCGGACTTTTTCGCCAGGCACCGCTGCGAGGTGATCTCCTCGCTGCCGTACTACCAGGAGTTCTTCACCGACAGCCAGCGCGGCAAGGGTGTGTTCGACAAGAGCGTCAAGGCGCTCAAGCGGCTCAACACGCTGGGCTACGGTGTCGAGGGCAGCGGGCTGACGCTCAACCTGGTCTACAACCCGGTCGGGCCGTACCTGCCGGCGGCGCAGGCCGTGCTCGAGGCCGACTACAAGCGCGAACTGAAGGAGAAGCACGGCATCGTGTTCAACGGGCTGTTTACCATCACCAACATGCCGATCAACCGCTTCAAGCTGCACTTGGAGAAATCGGGGCAGTACGAGGCCTACATGGAGAAACTGCTGGCGGCGTTCAACCCGGCCGCGGCCGAGGGCGTCATGTGCCGCTCGCTCATCAGCGTCGGCTGGGACGGCACGATCTACGACTGCGACTTCAACCAGATGCTGGAGATGGGCGTCAAGAATGGCCGCAGCCAGCCGGCGACGATCTTCGATTTCGATTTCGACGCGCTGCTGAAGCGCAAGATCCGCTTCGACTCGCACTGCCTGGGCTGCACCGCCGGCGGCGGCTCATCCTGCGGGGGTGCGACGGCGTAGGGCGGGATTGCCGACCTACGCGGTGGCGATGAACACGCCGCCGGCGATCGCGGCGGCCAGCAATACCGACAGCAGGCGCAGGTCCGGGTCACGCAGCATCCGCATCAGCATTCCCGGAGGCTGCGGCAGGCGCGAGAGCTTGCTGCGGTCCTTCTCGGTCGGCGCGCTCAGGCGCTGCAGGGCCTTGGTCGAATCGAAGCGCCGCGACACCGCCCAGACCGTGCCGGATTCGGTGGGACTGGCGCGATTGACCACCGTGCCCTCGAACGGCGCCGGCACCTCGGCGGCCTTGAGCGGCGTGGTCTTGTCCACCTTGCCCGGCGCCGCTGCCGGCGCGGCGGGACGCGGCTGCAGGTGAGGAGGAACTGGCAGCTTGGGCAGCTCGACCGTCACCGAGCGCAGGTCGGAGGCCAGGTCGGCGGCCTTCTGGTAGCGCGCGTTCGGGTCCTTGGCCAGCGCGCGCGTCACGATCAGGTCGGCGATCGGCGGCAGCGCAGCCAGCCGGCCCGGCGCCACCGGCGTGGCGTGGGCGATGTTGTGCAAGAGCTGCGAGACGTCGGTGCCGCCGAACGGCGGCCGGCCGGTCCACATCTCGTACAGCACGCAGCCCAGCGAGAAGATGTCGGAGCGCTCGTCGAGCGGCCGGCCGGCGACCTGCTCGGGCGACATGTACTTCGGCGTGCCGAGCAGCACGCCGGTCTGGGTCTTGATGTCCGAGGCCTGCATGCGCGCGATGCCGAAGTCCATGATCTTCACGCGGTCGCCGCGCAGCAGCATGATGTTGGCCGGCTTGATGTCCCGGTGGACGACGCCGTGCTCGTGGGCGAAGGCCAGGCCGTCGGCGATCTGCATGGCGATGGTGCCGGCTTCGTGCGCCGACAGGCGGCCCTGCTGCAGCCGCTGGCGCAAGTCGGTGCCCTGCAGCATCTCCATGGCGATGTAGGCGAGGTCGCCCTCGCGGCCGACGTCGTAGATCGTGATGATCGCAGGATGGCCGAGCTTGCCGGCGGCGCGCGCCTCCTGCAGGAAGCGCGCCTCGTAGGCTGCGCGCTCGGCCGCGTCGAGCGGCAGCAGGATGGTCTTGATGGCGACGGTGCGGTCCAGCGCGGGATCGGCGGCCTTGTAGACCACGCCCATGGCGCCG
>JBQTJQ010000198.1:0-16084 GCA_052386975.1 Gammaproteobacteria bacterium
GCGCGACTTCCGGCGTGGACGCGATCTTGGCGCGGATCCACTCGGGCTTGCGCAGCGGCTGCGCGGTCGGCTCGATCCGGATCGGGATGCGCGCCATTTTCTCCGCCGCGCGCAGCTTGACGCCGGGAACCAGCTTGGTGGGAGTGCTCACGGCGCTCATTCTACCGCCTCGGCTTTGTCGGGACCGGTGTGCCCGTCTCGGCGCGCCGGGCGGACTGACATTGAGTCAGTCCGCTACAGCCCCGGCGCGCTGGCTCGCTCGATGCCGCCCTGCTCGCCTCGCCATGGCTCGGCTTCGCGACGGGCGGCACCCCTCGGGCTTCGCCCTCGGGGCTCCGTCCCGCTGCGCTGTGCCTCCCGCGAGCCGGGCCCCCCGGTCCCGAGCCGAACGCTCGTCGCTGAGCTGAGCGATCAGCAGCGGGGCGGGGGCCTTGTCGAAGCGAACTAAAAGCGCAGCCGAGCGGAGCCCCGAGCGAAGCGAGGGGTCGCCGCGCCACGGCGAGCCGAGACTTGGCGAGGCGAGCTAGCGCGGCGACGAGGCGAGCCATTCGCGGAGACAAGCCCCCGACCCGCACAACAGCGACCCGGCGTCAGTGGCCGGGTACGCCGCGGCCGCCGGGCTTGAAGCGGTAGACCTGGTAGGGCGCGCCGTCGTCCCAGGTCCACGACGGGCGGCCGATGATCTGGTGCAGCGCGCTGCAGCTGACATAGAGGTAGCCGTCCGGCCCCCACGAAAAGCCGTCGGGCCAGCGCAGGTTGTCGTCCTTGAGCAGCGTCTGCAGCGTCTTGTCCTGGCGCAGCAGGACGATCGCCGAATGCTCGGGATCGGTCAGGTACAAGGTGCCGGCGCCGTCGATGGTGATGCCGTCCGACATGGTCTTGTCGGCCCAGGTCTCGACCTTGCCGGCCAGGTCGCCGGCGGCCAGCTGCTCGTTGCGCAGGTCGGCGGTGCGCACGCGGTACATCGACAGGTTGGTCACCGGCGCGAAGTACAGCCACTGGCCGGCGTGGTCGAGCGCGATCGAGTCGACGCCGGGCCGGATGCTGACCAGGCCGTACGCCACCATGCGCCGCTTCTGCACCACCGGCGTGTGCAGCTCCGCCGTGACCGACGGATGGCGCTCGAGCACGCGCCGCGCGCTCTTGCCGGTGACGTCGTAGACGATCAACGCCGGTTTCTTGGCGAAGAAGCTGGCTTCGGCGATGTAGATGAACTTGCCGTCCGGCGACACCTGGAAGTCGTTGAGGTGCGAGCCGAGCCCGGCGATCGCGCGTGGGAACTCGTACTCGTGCACCGCCTCGCCCGATTTCAGGTCAAACGCCAGCAGCCGGCCGGGGTGCCAGCCGTGGCCTCCGGTGTCGAGCGTCCACAGGCGGTTCTGGCGATCGATGCGCAACGACAGCACCTCGCGGAACGCGCGGGGATCGCCGCCGTCCTGGAAGGCCTCGTCCGGGAACGGCCGCATCTGCCCGTCGACCAGCTCGACCACCTTGTGCTTCGGCTTCGCCTCGGGGTGCAGCGAGACGAACACGCGCCCGCCGGCCGACACCGCGATGTTGCCGGGCGGGGTGGGCAGGCTGGCGACCGTTTCCAGCACCGCGGCGCGCAGCTGCGGCGCCCCGGTGCGGTCCGGGAAATCGCCCCCGCCGCCGTAGCGGACGTACAGCGTGACCAGCAGGGGGATCGTGAGCAGCCCGGCCAGGCTCAGCAGCGCGCCGAGGATCTTGCCGACGACCTTGAGGAAGGCCTTCATGCGTCCACTCCACTGGCCGGCTCCGGCACGAGCGCGGCAAAGCCGTCGTAGACCGGGCGCAGCCGGTTGACCAGCAGGCAGAACAGGTCGGCGGTGCGCTCGGCGTCGTAGATCGCCGAGTGCGCCTCGTTGCCGTCGTAGCCGAGCCCGGCGACGTCGAGTGCGCGCTTGAGCACGGTCTGGCCCAGCACCGCGCCGGCCAGCGTCGCGGTGTCGAGCACGGTGAACGGGTGGAACGGGTTGCGCTTGTAATTGGTGCGCGCGCAGGCGGCGTTGACGAAGGCCAGGTCGAAGTGCGCGTTGTGGCCGACCAGCAGCGCGCGCGTGCAGCCGCGCTCGGACACCGCCGTGCGCACCGGCTTGAGCACCTTGTCGAGCGCCTCGCGCTCGGGCTGCGCCAGGCGCAGCGGGTGGTCGACCTTGATGCCGGTGATGTCGAGCGCCGCCTGCTCGATGTTGGCGCCGGGGAACGGCTCGACGTGGGCCGCGTGCGTAACGCCGCGCTTCAGGCTGCCGTCGGCATCAACGTCGATCAGCACCACCGCGATCTCGAGCAGCGCGTCGGTGGCCGGGTTGAAGCCGCCGCACTCGACGTCGACCACGGCCGGCAGGAAGCCGCGGAAGCGCTTGGCGATGGCGGTCGGGTCGTTCGGAGTGCTCATGGGACTGGGGACTATACCGCTATAATTCGCGCCCTTTCATGCGCTTGGACTTCCGCAGAAGATGAAACCCGTACGCAAGGTCGCGCTCGCCTATTCGGGCGGGCTGGACACTTCCGTGATCCTGAAGTGGCTGCAGGACACCTACGGCTGCGAAGTCGTCACCTTCACCGCCGACATCGGCCAGGACGAGGACCTGCGCTTCGTGCGCAGGAAGGCCCGCATGCTCGGCGTGAAGCAGATCTTCGTCGACGACCTGCGTGAGGAGTTCGCGCGCGACTTCGTGTTCCCGATGTTCCGCGCCAATGCCATCTACGAAGGCGAGTACCTGCTCGGCACCTCCATCGCGCGGCCGCTGATCGCCAAGCGCCAGGTCGAAATCGCGGTGAAGACCGGCTGCGACGCCATCGCCCACGGCGCCACCGGCAAGGGCAATGATCAAGTCCGTTTCGAGCTCGGCGCCTACGCGCTCAAGCCCGACATCCGCATCATCGCGCCGTGGCGCGAGTGGGACTTCACCTCGCGCGAGCAGATGCTGGCGTTCGCCGCCGAGCACGGCATCCCGGTCGAAAAGAAGAAAGGCGGCGGCTCGCCGTACTCGATGGATGCCAACGCGCTGCACATCTCCTATGAAGGCGGTGGCCTGGAAGATCCGGACTGGGAGCCGGAGGAGGCGATGTGGCGCTGGACCACGGCGCCGGAGCGCGCGCCGGCCAAGCCCGAGTACGTGGACATCGGCTATCGCCGCGGCGACCCGGTGTCGGTGAACGGCAAGAAGCTCACGCCGTTCGGCGTGCTCGACGCGCTGAACAAGCTCGGCGCGAAACATGGCATCGGGCGGCTCGACCTGGTCGAAAACCGCTACGTCGGCATCAAGTCGCGCGGCTGCTACGAGACGCCGGGCGGCGCCATCATGCTCAAGGCGCACCGTGCCATCGAGTCGCTGACGCTCGACCGCGAGGTCGCGCACCTCAAGGACGAGCTGATGCCGAAGTACGCCAAGCTCATCTACACCGGCTACTGGTGGAGCCCGGAGCGCGAGCTGCTGCAGGGGCTGATCGACCAGTCGCAGCGGCACGTCAACGGCACGGTGCGCGTGAAGCTCTACAAGGGCAACGTCACCGTGGTAGGCCGCAAGAGCAAGGACTCACTCTTCGACGCGCGCATCGCGACGTTCGAGGACGACCGCGGCGCCTACAACCAGAAGGACGCCGAGGGCTTCATCCGGCTGAACGCGTTGCGCTTGCGCACCGGCGCCAAGCGCGACGGGAAGTAGAAAAAGGGGTCGGGTTCATTTTTACTCAAGACCAGCAGCGCCCCACGCTTCGGGAAAAATGAACCCGACCCCTTTTTCTATTTAGGCGCCATCCTGAGCGCGCCGTCGAGCCGGATGACCTCGCCGTTGAGCATCGGGTTCTCGATGATCGCCTGGACCATCTGCGCGTACTCGGCCGGGCGGCCGAGCCTCGGCGGGAACGGCACGGTCTTGCCGAGCACCTCGCGCACTTCCGGGGGCAGCGCGTCCATCATCGGCGTCTCGAACAGGCCCGGCGCGATGGCCACCACGCGGATGCCGAAGCGCGCCAGCTCGCGCGCGATCGGCAGCGTCATGCCGGCGACGCCGGCCTTCGACGCGGCGTAGGCCGGCTGGCCGATCTGGCCGTCGAATGCGGCCACCGAGGCCGTGTTCACGATCACACCGCGCTCGCCCTCGGCGTTGGCCTCGTGCTTGCTCATCGACTCGGCGGCGACGCGGATCAGGTTGAAGGTGCCGACCAGGTTGATGCGCACGATGCGCTCGAAGGCCTCGAGCGCCAGCGGCCCGTCCTTGCCGAGCACCTTGCCCGGCGTGGCGACGCCGGCGCAGTTGACCAGGCCGTGCAGCGCGCCGAAGTGTTGCACCGACGCCGCGACCGCGTGCCTGGCGTCGGCGTCCGAGCCGACGTCGACTTTCTCGAACAGCGCCGCCGCGCCGATCTCGCGCTCGAGAGCGTGGCCGGCCGTCTCGTTGAGGTCGGCGATCAGGACGTGCGCGCCGAGCCTGGCGAGTTGGCGCACGGTGGCCGCGCCGAGGCCCGAGGCGCCGCCGGTGACGATGAAGGAGCTGCCGGAGATTTTCATGGGGTCGCGCCTGAAGGCGCTCCTACTTCACCGTGATGGTGATGGTCTCGGACGTCACCGGCGGGTTGTGCGGTTGGTGCTTATAGTCGCCGAGCACCAGTTGCAGCTGGTGCGTGCCGGGCGCCAGCGTCACGGTGGTCTCGGTCTGGCCGCCGCCGAAGTGCCTGATCTGCTCGGTGGTCGGCAGCGGCTTGTTGGCGTCGAACGTCGCGCCGTCGATCACCAGGTGGTGGTGTCCGGTGTTCTCGCTCTGGACTCCCGCCGGGGCAACGCCCATGCCGGCGAGGCCGAACACGACCTTCACCGGGCCCTTGATCGTGGCGCCGTTCGCGGGCGCAATGAAATAGACCTTGGCCCCGGCCGGCGCCGGCGTGTAGTCCATGCCGGATGGGCCCTGGCCCGCGGCCGCCAGCGGCAGCGTCAGGGCAGCAACGAGGATGCAGGTGCGTTTCATGGGCTCACTCCTTTGCCGTTGAGCTCGCGTACCGCGCCGCCGGCAGCGCCGGCCAGCAGCACGTCCGCGGGTCGACGGGCGAACAGGCCTACGCAGACGACGCCGGCGAGCTGGTTGAGGTCGGTCTCGAGTGCGACCGGATCGGTGATGTGCAGGTTGCGCACATCGAGGATGACGTTGCCGTTGTCGGTGGTAACAAGTTGTCCAGAAGGGGTCTCGCGCAGCACCGGCTGGCCGCCGCGGCGCACGATCTCGCGCGCGACGTAGCTGCGCGCCATCGGGATCACTTCGACCGGCAGCGGAAACTTGCCGAGCACCGGCACGATCTTCGACTCGTCGACGATGCAGACGAACTTGCGGCTGGCCGCGGCGACGATCTTCTCGCGGGTCAGCGCGCCGCCGCCGCCCTTGACCAGCCGCAGGTGCGCGTCGGCCTCGTCGGCGCCGTCGACGTACAGCGACAGCGTGCCGGTGTCGTTGAGGTTCAGCACCGGGATGCCGATCGCCTTGAGCCGGGCGGTGCTGGCTTCCGAACTGGATACGGCGCCGGGGACGTCCGCCCTGCGCTTCGCCAGCCCCTCGATGAAGAAGTTGACCGTCGAGCCGGTGCCGACGCCGAGCGGCTCCCCGGCAACGAGGTGCTTGAGCGCCGCCTCGGCGGCGGCGCGTTTTCCGGCATCCTGGCTCATAAGGTCCCAGCAGGTTGGGGACAGAACTTTAGTTCTGTCCCCGGCTTCCGAACAAGGCGGTTCCGATCCTGATCATCGTGGAACCTTCGGCGATGGCGGCCTCGAAGTCGTCCGACATGCCGGCCGAGAGTGTATCCAGTTCGAATTCGCGCCGCAGCGACTCGTAAAGCTCCCGCAACCGCCGGTACGCCAGCCGGGGACTGTCCCCTTTTTCTGGAAAAGGTGAGCGTCCCCTTTTTTCCGCCGGCGCCGGGATCGCCATCAGCCCGCGCAGCTTCAGCCGCGGCATTCCGGCCACCACGCGGCACAAGGCCGCGGCTTCGCCCGGCGCGACGCCGGACTTGCTCGCTTCGCCCGAAATGTTGACCTGCACGCACACGTCCATGGGTGGCAACGAAGCGGGCCGCTGGTCGGACAGCCGGCGCGCGATTTTCTCGCGATCGACGCCGTGGACCCAGTCGAAGTGCGCTGCCACGTCGGCCGTCTTGTTGGACTGGAGCGGGCCGATGAAATGCCAGCGCAGCCCGCGGCCCGCCAGCGCAGCGATCTTCGGCAGCGCCTCCTGCAGGTAGTTCTCGGCGAAGTCGCGCTGCCCGGCCCCGGCGGCCGCCGCGATCGCCGCCGCGGCCTGGCCCTTGCCGACCGCGAGCAGCCTGACGGCCTCCGGCGGGCGTCCGGCGCGCGCGCAGGCGCCCGCGATGCGCTGGTGCAGTGCAGCGAGATTCGCCGGGATCAGCTTGTTTTTGGCCTTGAAATCAGTGGTCATGTTGCCCCGAGCCATGAATACAATTAGTGTCTGGGCGTCCGGGCGGCGACACAAGCCGCCAAAGCCGCGTTCCTAAGGGGGATTTCTGTGGATATCGCGCAGCTGCTGACCTTCAGCGCCAAGCAGGGGGCCTCCGACCTGCACCTGTCGGCCGGCGTGGAACCGATGATCCGTGTCGATGGCGACGTCAAGCGCATCAACTTGCCGCCGCTCGAGCACAAGCAAGTGCACGACATGATCTACGACATCATGAACGACAAGCAACGCAAGGCCTGGGACGAGTTCCTCGAGACCGACTTCTCGTTCGAAATCCCGGGCCTGTCGCGCTTCCGCGTCAACGCCTTCACCCACAACCGCGGCTCGGGCGGCGTATTCCGCACCATTCCGTCGAAGATCCTGTCGCTCGACGACCTCAAGTGCCCGGCGATCTTCAAGGACATCGCCAACCTGCCGCGCGGCCTGGTACTGGTGACCGGCCCGACCGGCTCCGGCAAGTCCACCACGCTGGCGGGCATCGTCAACCACATCAATGAGAACGAGGGCGCGCACATCCTGACGGTGGAAGACCCGATCGAGTTCGTGCACACGCCGAAGAAGAGCCTGGTCAACCAGCGCGAGGTGCACCGCGACACGCTCGGCTTCAACGAGGCCCTGCGCAGCGCGCTGCGCGAAGACCCGGACTCGATCCTGGTCGGCGAGATGCGCGACCTCGAGACCATCCGCCTGGCGATGACTGCCGCGGAAACCGGCCACCTGGTGTTTGGCACGCTGCACACCACCTCGGCCGCCAAGACCGTGGACCGCATCATCGACGTGTTCCCGGCCGCGGAAAAGGAAATGGTCCGCGCGATGCTGTCGGAATCGGTGCGCGCGGTCATCTCGCAGACGCTGTTGAAGAAAAAAGGCGGCGGCCGCGTGGCGGCGCACGAGATCATGATCGGCACGCCGGCCATCCGTAACCTGATCCGCGAGGCCAAGGTCGCGCAGATGTACTCGGCGATCCAGACCGGCCAGAAGGACGGCATGCAGACGCTCGACCAGAACCTCAAGGAGCTGGTCAAGAAAGGCCTCGTCGACAAGGAAGAGGCGCGCGCCAAGGCCATGGATCCGAACAATTTCGTTGTGTAAGGGGCGCTGACCAGCCCGGAGGCGAGCGATGGAACGCGAACAAGCAATCAAGCTGGTCCAGCAGCTGCTGACGCTGATGAAGCAGAAGAACGGCTCGGACCTGTTCATCTCGGCCGGCTTCCCGCCCGCGATCAAGGTCGACGGCGCGATGACGCCGGTGATGGAGAAGCCGCTCTCCGGCGAGGCCTCGGCGATCATCATGCGCTCGCTGATGACCGACCGGCAGGTCAAGGAATTCGAGTCCACCAACGAGTGCAACTTCGCGATCTCACCGCCGAACATCGGCCGCTTCCGCGTCAACGCCTTCGTGCAGCAGAACAAGGTCGCCGGCGTGCTGCGCACCATCAACACGACCATCCCGACCTTCGAGTCGCTGAACCTGCCCGAGCAGCTCAAGAAGATCGTCATGGAGAAGCGCGGTCTTGTTCTTATGGTCGGGGGAACAGGCTCAGGCAAGAGCACCTCGCTTGCTGCGATGATCGGCTACCGCAACGAGAACACCAAGGGCCACATCATCACGATCGAGGACCCGATCGAATACGTGCACCCGCACCGCGGCTGCATCGTCAACCAGCGCGAGGTCGGCACCGACACGTTCAGCTGGGACAACGCGCTGAAGAACACGCTGCGCCAGGCGCCCGACGTGATCCTGATCGGCGAGATCCGCACCCAGGAGGGCATGGAATACGCGGTCAACTTCGCCGAAACCGGCCACCTGGTGCTGGCCACGCTGCACGCCAACAGTGCCAACCAGGCGCTCGACCGCATCATCAACTTCTTCCCCGAGACCAAGCGCGAGCAGCTGTTGATGGACCTGTCGCTGAACCTCAAGTCCATCATCTCGCAGCGCCTGGTGCGCAAGGAAGGCGGCGGCCGTGCCGCGGCGATGGAGATCCTGATCAACTCGCCGTTCATCGCCGACCTGATCTTCAAGGGTGAAGTCGCCCAGATCAAGGAAGCCATGAAGGCCGGCGCCGAGCAGGGCATGGTCACCTTCGACCAGTTCCTGTTCCAGCTGTTCGAGTCCGGCACCATCAGCTACGACGAGGCGGTCCGCAACGCCGACTCGCAGAACGAGGTGCGCCTCGACATCAAGCTGAAGTCCAAGCGCGCCAAGCAGAACCTGATGGAAGACGAGCAGGTCAAGAAGATGCAGATGAAGGAAGAGGAAAAGCCGCTGATGGGCGGCCGCCGGTAAGGAGTCCCGATGAGCACGCCAGCCCCCGCCGCCGCGCAGCCGTTCGCCAAGCTGCTGCCGTACCTGAACCTCGCGGTCCAGAAGAACGCTTCGGACATCTTCTTCACGGCCACGGCGCCGGCGATGCTGAAGGTCGAAGGCGAGATGCTGCCGGTCGGCAAGCAGCAGCTGACCGCCGAGTTCATCCGCGACCTCGCGCTGTCGATCCTGACGCCGGACCAGGTCCAGTACCTGCGCACCAACCTCGAGCTCGACCTCGCGCTGCAGGCCGGCAATCTCGGCCGCTTCCGCGTCAACATCTTCCACCAGCGCAACGTGCTGGGCATGGTGCTGCGCTACGTCAAGAGCGCGGTGCCGACGCTGGAGGAGCTCGGCGTGCCGGAGGTGCTCAAAGAGCTGATCATGCACAAGCGCGGCATGCTGCTCATGGTCGGCGCGACCGGCTCCGGCAAGTCGACCACGCTGGCGGCGATGATCAACCACCGCAACCAGAACAAGAGCGGCCACATCCTCACCATTGAGGACCCGATCGAGTTCCTGCACCCGAACCAGAAGTCCATCATCAACCAGCGCGAGGTGGGCCAGGACTCGCTGTCCTACGAGAATGCGCTGAAGAGTTCGCTGCGCGAGGCGCCGGACGTGATCCTGATCGGCGAGATCCGCAAGCGCGACACCATGGAGGCCTGCATCCAGCTGGCCAACACCGGCCACCTGTCGATCTCGACGCTGCACGCCAATAACGCCTACCAGGCCCTGCAGCGCATCGTGAACCTGTACCCGGACGACTTGCGCGACCAGCTCTACATGGACATGTCGCTGACGCTGCGCGCGATCGTGTCGCAGCGCCTGGTCAAGAAGAAGGACGGCAAGCGCTGCGCGGCGATCGAGATCATGATCAACACGCCGTACATCGCCGACCTGATCCTGAAGAAGCGCATCGACGAGGTGAAGGACGCGATGAACCAGTCCTCCGACCGCGGCATGCTGACCTTCGACAACTGCCTGTTCACGCTCTACAAGGAAGACAAGATCGAGCTGGAAGAGGCGCTGACCAACGCCGACTCGCGCACCAACCTCGAGGCGAAGATCAACTTCGGCGGGTAGCCTGGGCGCAGCGGGTCCGGCCCCGCCGATGGTGGAAAAGTGGCGCGCCCGGAGAGATTCGAACTCCCGACCCCCAAGTTCGTAGCCTGGTGCTCTATCCAGCTGAGCTACGGGCGCGCGGTAACCTAAACCTATTGCGGCTCGACTGGCATGCCAGTCGCCGCTCCTACACGCCGGGAGCCGGCGCGGGGCGCGCATTATAGGGAGGGCAGGGCCGCCGGGCAAAGCGCCCGGCGGCTCAATGCGTGGCCGGCCGGACCGGGGGGGTTTCCCGCGGCTCGCTGCAGGGCGCGGTGCAGGGTGGTGACGCCGACCGTGTCGAGGTCGGCATGCGCTACACCTTCTCGACGCGGCGCGGCTTGACCTCGCCCAGCTATTGATCAGGGCTCGGTGAGCCAGTCGAAGCGGCCGTCCTTGAGTGCCGGCGCAGCCGCGCGGGTGATGGCCTTGAGCGCCAGCTCGTAGAGCGAGCTGCCGAAGCTGATGCGCCGCACGCCGGCATCCGCCAGTTGCGCGACCGTGAACGATTGCTTGGGCCAGCCGATCATGAAGCTCAGCGGTTTCTTCAGGGCGCCGGCGACGCGCCGCACCGCCTCCAGGTCCGGCAAGGCCGGAGCAAACAGCACGTCGGCGCCGGCGTCTTCGTAGGCCTTCAGCCGCTTGATCGTGTCGTCGAGGTCGGGCCGCTTGCGCAGGAAGTTCTCGCAGCGCCCGGTCAGCGTGAACGGGAACGGCAGCGATCGAGCGGCCTTCACCGCCGCAGCGATACGGCGCGTCGCGAGCTCGAGGTCGTAGATCGGGTTCGCCGCATCCATCGTGTAGTCCTCGATCGAGCCGCCCACCGCGCCGGCCTCGGCGGCCAGGCGGATGGTCTCGGCCGCGTGCTCCGGCTCGGTGCCGAAGCCGTTCTCGAGGTCGGCCGACAGCGGCAGCGTCGTCGCGCCGGCCACCATGCGGATGTGCGCCAGCACCTGCTCGCGGGACTGCTGGCCGTCGCGCTTGCCCAGCGTGTTCGCCGACGCACCGCTCGACGTGGCCAGCGCCTCGAAGCCCAGGCGCTCCAGCACCTTGGCCGAGCCGCCGTCGAAGGGATTGGGCATCAGGAACGCGCCGGCACGCTGGTGCAGCGCCTGGAAGCGCAGGGCTCTGTCTTTCTGGGCGGGTGCGTTCATGCTGCGGCGAGTCTACTCCGGGAACAGTTGCGGCTGGCGCTGGTCCGGATCGCTGAAGTTCGAAAGCCCGACGCCCACCAGCCGATAAACCGATTTCACCGGCCGGCCGACGCGCTCGCGCAGCGACAGCGCGACCTCGGCCAGCTCCGCGGCGCTGTCGGGCATCTGCGGCGGCGTCACGCTGCGAGTCAGCACCTTGAAGTCGTGGGTCTTGAGCTTGAGCACCACCGTGCGCGGCACGCGGTGCTCATGCTGCGCCGCTTCCCACACCTTGGCCGCCAGGCCGCGGATCTTCGCGTCCATCGCGTCGAGCGGCTGGTCGCGCTCGAAAGTGTCCTCGGCCGAGATCGACTGGGTCGGCAGGTTGGGCTCGACCGGGCGCTCGTCCACCCCGCGAGCGAGCTCATGGAGCCGCTTGCCGTACTTTCCGAAGCGCCGCTCGAGCTCGGCGGCGCCGTGCTCGCGCAGCTCGCCGATGGTGCGGATGCCGAGCGCGGCCATCCGCGCATCGGTGACCTTGCCCACGCCGGGGATGCGCCCGACCGGCAGGCCGACGAGGAAGGCATCTGCTTCCTCCGGCAGGATCACGAACAGCCCGTCGGGCTTGCGCATGTCGGAGGCCAGCTTGGCCAGGAACTTGTTCGGCGCGACGCCCGCCGACGCCGTGAGTTTCAGCTCATCGCGGATCTGCGCGCGGATCGCCTTGGCCACCGCGGTCGCTGTCGGCAGGCCGGTCTTGTTGGTGGTGACGTCGAGGTAGGCCTCGTCAAGCGACAACGGCTCGACCAGGTCGGTATGACGGCGGAAGATCTCGCGCGTCTGGCGCGACGCCGCCTTGTAGCGGGTGAAGTCGGGCGGCACGAACACCGCCTCGGGGCAAAGGCGCGCGGCGCGCAGCGCCGGCATGGCCGAGCGCACGCCGAAGGTGCGCGCCTCGTACGAGGCCGCGCAGACCACCGAGCGCGCGCCTTTCCAGGCCACGACGACGGGGCGGCCGCGCAGCGCCGGGTCGTCGCGCTGCTCGACCGACGCGTAGAAGGCGTCCATGTCGACGTGGATGACCTTTCTCATGGTGGCCGGGAATGTAACCGGTCGAAGGCCGTATAGTCCCGGAATGCGCAAGCTCATCGTCGTCGGTGTCACCGCGGCTGCCATCGTGGCCGGCTGGATCGGATGGAGCTGGTGCAACACGGAAACCGTCGTGCTGCTCGCGCGCCATGCCGACCGCCTGCCCGGGCAGAAGACCGACGAGCTCGCACCGGCGGGCGTCGAGCGCAGCAAGCAGTTCGCCCACGTCCTCTCCAAGGCCGGCATCACCGCCCTCATCCACAGCGACACGCAGCGCGCGGCGCAGACCGCGGCGCCGCTGGCGGCGCTGGTCGGCATTCAACCCACCGAGATTCCCGCCAAGGACTTCGCTGCGATCGCCGCCGAAGTTCGCAAGCGTCCGGGCGAGACGGTCCTGGTCGTCGGTCACAGCAACACGGTGCCGGCGATCATTGCGGCGCTCGGCGGGCCGCAGCTTCCCGACCTCGGCGACAACGAGTTCGACGACCTGTTCGTCCTGACCCTGTGTCGCTGCAACTGGCGCCCGGCCCGGCTGGTGAACCTGCAGTACGGCGCGGCGTCCGGCTAGCTCACGCGGTCACGGAACTCGCTGCGGCATCGTACTCCGCCACGGAAATGAGCCGCCGCGCGCGCTGATCCCACAGCAGGTATTTCACCGAGGGCAGGACGTCCGCCAGCGTCAGGCGCCGCACCTCGGCGAACAGGGCCGCGTTTTCCTCGTGGCAGGCCACCAGCCGGTGGCTGGGAATCCGGGCGCAGAGATGATGCACGTGGTGGTAGCCGATGTTGGCGGTGAACCAGTTCAGCCAGCCGGGCAGGACCAGGAAGCTGGTGCCGCGGATCGCCGCTTCGTCGCGGCTCCAGTCCTGGTCGTCGCTGGCATAGGAATGCTCGAAGTTGTGCTGGACCGTGAACAGGATGATGCCGGCAGCGCCGGCCAGCCCGCCGCTGACGAAGTAGACCGAAAAGAACAGCGCCGGTCCCAGCCACCAGCACATCGCCGCCCAGCCGCTGAGCAGGACCAGGTTGTTCAGGCTCATGTGCCGGTACTCGGCGGCGGAGGTCCAGTACGGCGTCTTGAAGTCCTGCGCGTGCTGCCGGAGCGATCGTTCGGGCTGCGCGATCTTGCCGCGAACGACGTGCCACGCCAGGCGCGCGCTGCCCTTGAGCCAGGTGAGCCGCGGATTGACGATCATGTACAGCAGGCCGCCCAGGGGCGCCATCAGGATGTCCCGCTCCCGGACGTAGGCGCGCCGTCGCCGCGGCGTCAGCGCCGCGTACTCGTCCACCGACAGCACCGCCAGCGGCCCGCGGTACCTGGCCCAGTTGCCATTGGTGGCATGGTGGTAACGGTGATGGTGCGCCCACACGTACTGCGGCATGCCGGACACCACGCCGAAGACGAAGCCGGCGGCCCGGTTGAGCGCCCCGCTGCGGAACAGGCTGGAATGCCCGCATTCGTGCATCAGCGAGAACGAGCGCAGCAGGAACAGGCTCATGACCGCGGTCGCGAGCACCGTCACCGCCAGGGAATCCGCGGCGGCGATCGCCACCCACAGCAGCGCCAGCGGCACCAGCGTGATGAAACACTGGGCAAAGCCGATCAGGTTGTCGGGCTGCGCGTATCGCGCGGCAATCGCCAGCAGCTCCCGCTCGCCGGCGTTCGCGGGCCGCGGGGTCACGGCGCGGCCTCCGCTGCCGGTCGGCGGGTCGCGATCCTCGTCGCTGATGGGTTCGAGCATGCCTTTGCCCCGTGCGGCGTGGGGTGGCGGGTGGCGGTGGAGGGAGTCTACTGCGAACCAAATGTACTAGGCTTCGGCACACCGACCCACGCGGCAAGGCGGGCATGCGCAGAACAAACGAACCGGCAAACCCTCAGGACCTGGATCGTTGGCTGGTGACGTACGACCCGGCCGATACCGATCCCGCCACGCTGTTGACCCGCTTCGTCACCGGCTTGCGCGAATCCGGGATCGCCGTGTTCCGTGCCTCCCTCTGGCTGCCGACCGCGCACCCGGAGTTGTGGGGGACGCAGGTCACCTGGACCGAGGCCGGCAACGTCGAAGTCGCGCGGCGGGAGCACGGCATCACGGCCACGCCCACTTATCTGAATACGCCCGGAGAAATCATCTACCAGACCAGGACGACCATGCGCTGGCGGCTGGATGTGCCGTCCGAGCAGCTCGCCTATCCCATGCTGAGGGAATTCAAGGAGCAGGGCGGCACCGATTACGTGATGGTCCCGTTTCGCAGCGCCATGGGGGAACAGCCCTGGGTCTCGCTTGCGACCAAGGCGCCCGGCGGATTTTCGGACGAGCACTTCCGCAGGATCGAGGCGGTGTGCCTGCACATGGCATGGAAGACGCGCCTGGCCATTGCCGAGAGCGCCACGCGCTCGCTGCTCCAGGTGTACCTCGGACCGAACGCCGCCGACCAGGTCATGGCCGGGCAGTTCCGGCGCGGGCGCAGCATCGCGATCAGCGCCGTTATCTGGTTCTGCGACCTGAGGGGGTTCACTGCGCTCGGCGATCGCCTGCCCGCTGCCGAACTGGTGGCGACGCTCGACCGCTATTTCGAGCTGGTGGCGGCGCCGATCGAGGAGCACGGCGGCGAGGTGCTGAAGTTCGTCGGCGACGCGGTGCTCGCGGTCTTCCCGTGCGAAGGCAACCCGGCGAAGGCCGCGGCGGGCGCATGGAGCGCGGCTCGCAAGGTCCTGGGCGAGCTGGACCGGCTGGCGCCGCTGAAGATGGGGATCGCGCTGCACGTCGGCGAGGTGCTGTACGGCAACATCGGCGGCCGCTCGCGCCTCGACTTCACCGTCATCGGCCCCGCGGTCAACGAGGCGTCGCGCGTCGAGGCCCTGTGCAAGACCCTGGGGACACCGCTGCTGGCGACCGGCGCCTTCGTCACCGCGCTTGGGTCGCGCGAGCAGGTGCGTTCACTGGGCCTGCAGGCGCTGCGGGGAGTTTCGCGCCAGACCGAGCTGTTCACGTCGGCCGCGTTCACAGTTTGATTGGCGGAGCAGGGAGTCTGCTGCGAACCCCTCTCAGGGCCACCAATTGATGACGCGCAGTGTCTTCACGCGCGAGAAATGGGCGGCGTTCCGCGTTGCGACGACGAGGCCTTGGGCCATCGCAGTGGCGGCGATCAGGGCGTCCTCGGTTCCGACTGGCTGACCCTCGGCCGCAAGGTCGGCGCCAATGTCCCCGGCCAGCACGGCCTCCCGCTCGCCGAAGGCCAGGATGCGAACCCGCGACAGCAGTTCGCGCTCGATCCGCCCCCACAGCCGTTCCGCGCCTGGATGGCGGCGGGCTCCACGACGCAATTCCATCACGCAGATGCTCGACGTGAACAGGTCCTCTGCGGGAATGACATTCAGCGAGCGTACGACCGCCGGTTCGGGGCGTTTCTTAAGCAGCTCCGACAGGACGTTGGTGTCCAGCAGGTAGCCGGCCATCTCAGAGGTCGACGGCCCGAGGCGTGCGCTTGGCGCGTTCGGCAACGATTTCATCTACCGCATCGAAGAAGGGATCGTCCTTGTCGAGCCAGCCTTTTACCTTCGCGGGATGCCGACGTGCTGGAGCACCTACCGGGACCAGCTTGGCCATGGGTCGGCCGCGTCGTGTGATGACCACGCTGTCCCCGGCGTGCGCGACTTGTCCGATGAGTTCGGAAAGGCGTGCTTTTGCATTCGCTACGGTCGTTGTTTTCATGGCGCGGACCCAACAGGTCAAGATGACCACATTGGACCTTCCAGCCGAGGCAAAGTCAAATCCGGACCGCGGCTATTTGGGGTACGGATGGATCGGGGTTGGTTTGCACCTGAACAAGTGGCGGAGCAGGGAGTCTGCTGCGAATCCCTCTCTCGATCCGGTCTCGTGTTGCTCAGCTCAAGCCGCCTTGGGCTTGAACTTTAACCTGCAGACATGGCCACCCTTGGCCATGCACTCCTGATGATCCACCCGGCTGTC
>JBQTJQ010000199.1:0-2348 GCA_052386975.1 Gammaproteobacteria bacterium
GCCGGGCCAGTGACCGCGCCGGCCTGCCAGAACGAGCTCATCCACACCGAGGAATTCGGGTACAGCTCGCGCGGCACCAGGAAGGCCTTCAGCGACGAGGCCGCCGGCGAATAGATGCCGCGCGCCAAACCGAGCAGGAACACGGTCGAGAAGATCGCGACGAGTTGCGTGGTGGTGGACAGCGTGCCGCGCACGGCCGGCTGCATCAGCACAGCGAGCACGGCAGAGCCGAGCAGGATCGCGCCCAGGCTCCAGCGCATCAGGATCAGCCGGTCGACGCGGTCGGCCAGGTGCCCGCCGAACAACGCCAGCGCGATGAACGGCACGGCTTCCGCCAGGCCGACCAGGCCGAGCGCGAGCGGATCGCGCGTGATCAGGTACACCTCGTAGCCGAGCACCACTTCCTGCACGAGAATGCCCACCGTGAGCAGGAAGGTGGCGACCGTCAGCCGGCGGAACTCCGGGTAGCGCAGCGCAGCGTAGGGATCTCTCACGGCTGAAGCATAATGGCGCGTTCGCGGCACGTGGGGGAGACATGCGGCGATTCAAGCTGACGCAAGGAAAAGACGGCCGGCAGGAGCTCGAGGTGCCGCTGCGCGGCACCGAGCTGCTCGCGCACGCCATGTACTCCAAGGGCACCTCGTTCACGCACGAGGAACGCCGCGCGTTCGGGCTCGAGGGCCTGCTGCCGCACGCGGTCGGCACCATCGAGATCCAGCGCCGGCGCATGGTCGACAGCATCGCGCGCAAGGCGGACGCGCTGGAGAAATACATCGGCCTGGCCTCGCTGCAGGACCGCAACGAGGTGCTGTACTACCGCGTGCTGATCGACCACCTCGAGGAGTTCCTGCCGATCGTCTACACGCCGACGGTGGCGCGCGCCTGCCAGGACTTCAGCCAGATCTTCCGCCGCGGCCGCGGCCTGTGGATCACGCCGGCCCACAAGGGCCGCATCTTCGAAGTGCTCGGCAACGCGCCGTTCGAGGACGTGCGGCTGATCGTGGTCACCGACAACGAGCGCATCCTCGGCGTCGGCGACCAGGGCGCCGGCGGCATGGGCATCCCGATCGGCAAGCTGGCGCTGTACGTGGCCGCGGCCGGCATCCACCCGGCGCAGACCCTGCCGATCAGCCTCGACGTCGGCACCGACAATGCCGCGCTGCTGGCCGACGAGCGCTACCTCGGCTGGCGCGAGAAGCGCCTGCGCGGGCCGAAGTACGACGAGCTGGTCGAGGAATTCGTGCAGGCGGCGAAGAAACGCTTCCCCAAGGCGCTACTGCAATGGGAGGACTTCAAGAAGGCCAACGCCTTCCGCCTGATGGACCGGTATCGCTCGACGATCTGCAGCTTCAACGACGACATCCAGGGCACCGCGGCCATCGCCGCGGCCGCGATGATGGCCGGCGCGCGCGTGTCGGGCGTTCCGCTCACCGAGCAGCGCGCGGTGATCCTCGGCGCCGGCGCGGCCGGCATCGGCATCGCGCGGCTGATCCGCAGCACGCTCGAGCGCGCGGGCTTGAGGGGCGAGGCGCTGACGCGCGCGGTGGCCTCGATCGACAGCAAGGGGCTGCTGGTGGACGACGGCCCGGTGGATGACGCGCATAAAAAACCCTTCGTGTGGCCGCGCGCGCTGGCCGAGTCGGCCGGGCTGCCGTCCGGCAAGCCGCGCGACCTCGAAGCCGTGATCCGCGCGGTGAAGCCGACCGTGCTGATCGGCACCTCGGGTGAGCCCGGCACGTTCACCGAAGCCGCGATGCGCGAGATGGCGCGCCACGTGCCGCGGCCGGTGATCCTGCCGATGTCGAACCCGACCGCCAACTCCGAGGCCACGCCGGCCGACGTGCTGGCCTGGACCGAAGGCCGCGCGCTGGTGGCGACCGGCAGCCCGTTCGCGCCGGTGCCGTTCGCGGGCCGCAACGTCGTGATCGGCCAGGCCAACAACGCCTTCGTGTTTCCCGGCGTGGGCCTGGGCGCCATCCTGGCCGAGGCGCGCGAAGTCACCGACTCGATGTTCACCGTCGCCGCGGATCGGCTCGCGATGGTGCCGACCGAGTCGGACCTGGCTACCGGCAGCCTGTTCCCGAGCGTGCGCGACCTGCGGCCGGTGACGGCCGTGATCGCGGAAGCGGTGATCAAGGAAGCGCGAGACTGCGGGGTCGGCAAGAAAATCCCGGACGAGGACATCCCGGGACTGGTCGCCGGCGCGATGTGGAAGCCGGAGTATCCGGTGCTGAAGCCGGAGTAGGCCCTCAGCTCAGGACGACAGCCGCCGCTTCGGGCTCAACTGCGTCCGGTCGACGTCGGCGAGCTCGGGGATCTCGAACTCGAAGGCGTGGGTGTGCAGCCGC
>JBQTJQ010000200.1:0-3414 GCA_052386975.1 Gammaproteobacteria bacterium
CGACGGGATCCATAGCACCTGGCAGCCGCGTGCGCCGTTGGCGAAATCCTCGCGATCCAGGCGATAAGCCCCTTTGCCCGCGCGTCGCCGGCCGAGCGTGATCAGCCGGCAGATCTCGCTGTAGCCGTCGTGGTCTTCGGCCAGCAGGACGAGCTTGGCAGATCCCTCGCTGGCGCTCGGGATGACAAATTCGGAGCCCGTGATGAGCGGCAGCCCAACTTGCTTCGCTGCCTCCCAGGCGCGCACGATGCCGGCCATCGAGCACTCGTCGGTCAGCGCCAGCGCGGAATAACCTTGCCGGTGCGCCTCGCGCACCAGTTCGCCGGGGTGCGAGGCGCCGCGCAGGAACGAGAAATTGCTCAGGCAATGCAGTTCGGCGTATGGCGGCATGGGAATGCCGCCCTACGACCACAGGCCCTGCAGGAACCAGCCGCCGGAGCCGCGCTCGCGGTACACCCACAGCCGCGCGGCGCCCGATTGCGCCACGTAGTAATCGCGCGTGGCGTCGAGTCCGTCCCACCAGCCGCCTTCGATGCGCTCGGGGCCTGACACGCATTGCGGCATCTGTGCCAGTGGCTGCGGTTCGGGCAGCAGCCACAGCGGCCGGCGCGCCTGCGGCGACTGCGTGGCGGCCAGGCCGGGCGGCAGCGAGCACCAGGATTTCTCGGGGCGGTAGTCGGCGGCGAGCCCGAGGCCGCGGACCGTCTCGGGGCCGAGCCGCGCGCGCAGCCGGTCCAGCAGCGTGTCCCACTCCTCGTCTTCGCTGCCGCGCGGGCTCAGCAAGTCGAGCTGGCGCGCGCGCGGCGAGGCGAAGCGGTCCGCGGCCAGTGTCAGCGCGCGCACCGGCCCGGCCAGCTCGGCGCGCTCGAAGCGCTCGCGCAGCAGCACCTGGAAATGCGCGGCGTCGCGGCTGGGCGAGCCCATGCCGATCGCCAGCACGCCCGGCGGGTGCCCATCGTGCTCGAGCTCGACGCGGAATTCCTGCACGCCGGTGTCGCGCGCGACGAGATACTCCTGGAACTCGGCCAGCAGCCGGCGCAAGGGGAACAGCAGGGCCTCGATCAGCTCGATCTCGCCGTCGAACTCGAAGCGCCGCCGGTAGCGCTCCGGCAAGCGGTAGTACCGGCGCGGATCGGCCAGCCGCCCGGTCAGGCGGCCGAAGTAATCGGTCACCGCGTAACCGAAGCGCATGGCCACCGCGTCGAGCGGAAGGTCCAGCACCTGGCCGATGCGCGTGAGGCCGCTGCCCTCCAACGCCGCGAGCACGTCGCCGGGCAGCGCCAGCAGCGCTGCCGGCAAGGGTTTCAGCGCGGCGAACAGTTCGTCCGGCGTGCGGCATGGCGGCAGCCGCGCGTCGGCGACGACGCTGGCGCCTTCCAGCGTCGGCGCAACGCCGAGGCGGTGGCGGTAGCCCAGCCGCGCCAGGCTGGCCGCGAGCCCGGCGAGCAGGCTGTCGAGGCCGCCGAACAGCCTCAGGCTCGATCCGATCTCGAGCCAGAGGGTGTGAATGCCCGGCGCCGGCGCGCGCGGCTGCGCGGTGAGCGTGCCGCTGAACCGGTAGGCCGCCGCGCAAAGCGCTTTCAGCGCCTCGCGCTCCGCGCGTGGATTGCGAGGAGTTTCCTCAGTCGCCGACGGAGACAGGACCTCCTGCGGCAGCTGCGGCAGCCGGATTGCGAGCCAGAGCGGGTGCATGCAGCCTCATGCCCACCCTGCTCCCGCGGTTCGTAACCGTGTGGCGCTCGCGTGGCCGCCGCGGCTCTTGAGCACCTCGAGCTCGAGGCTCGCCGTGCCGGCCGGCTTGACCAGCACCCGCAATGCCGCCGGCGAGAACGTGCGCGCCTCGCGCGCCGGCCGGTAGGCGATCAGCGTCGCGCCGCTGGTCTCGGCGGCGAGCTGCAGGCGGCGCAGCTCGCGGTCGCCCGCGCGCTGTGGCCAGGCCACCACCAGGCCCACGGCCGCGCAACGCAGCGCCTGCTCGGCCGCCCACAGCGTGTCGCGCGCGGACTGCGGCGACAGCAGCACGAGCTTGTCGAGCTTCACGCCGCGCGCGGCCAGCGCCTGCGAGTACGGCACATGTGGCGGCGCCACCAGCACGACGCGCTTGCCGGCAGCCGTGAGGCGCACGATCAGCGGCATCAGCAGGCTGAACTCGCCGATGCCCTCGACCGGGCAGAACAGCTCGGTCAGCGCGCCGGCCGGCCAGCCGCTGCCCGGCAGCAGGCGATCCAGCTCGGGCCAGCCGGTGGCCTCGGTCCGCAGGTTCGCGCTGGAATCGGCCCCAAGGCCGAGCCACAGGCCCGGCTGGTTGCGCACCAGTTCGGCGACGCTTGCCCTCGAGTGCTGTTGTCGGGGGGCGGCGTGCATCAGCCGTCCCCGGGGCGCAGCAGGCCGGCGTAAACGCCCTCGATGGCGAACTCCTGCTCGCGCAGGTCCACGCGGATCGGCTGGTGCGCGGGGTTTTCGGGCTTCAGCAGCACGATGTTGCCGCGCTGCTCGAAGCGCTTGACCGTGATCTCGTCGTCGATCCTGGCGACGACGACCTGCCCGTGGTGCGCGGTGGGCGTGGAGTGCACCGCGAGCAGGTCGCCGTCGAGGATTCCCGCATCCCGCCTCGAGGCGCCGCGCACCTTCAGCAGGTAATCGGCGCGTGGGCGGAACCGGCGCGGGTCCCCGCGCCGGTAGTCCTCGTAGTTGGCGTCGCTCATCACCGGCGAGCCGGCGGCCACCCGCCCGACCAGCGGCAGCAGCGCGAGCTGGTCCGACTCCACGCCGACCAGGAAATGCTCGGTCGGCTTGGGCCCGCGCGCGCCGCGCGCCAGCAGGCCGGCGGCGATCAGCCGCTCGACGAACTTGAAGCTGGAGCTCTTGGAGCCGAAGCCCAGCAGGCGGCCGAGCTCGGCGTAGCTCGGCAGGGACTCGTTCTCGGCATAGAAACGCCGCAGGCGTTCCAGGTGCTGGGAGTCATTATTGGAGGCCATGCGCCTATCATGGCGAACGTTCGTTCGCCATGTCAAATCCCACCGCCCGGCTACTCCCGGACCTGTGGGAACGCCCGGCTGATGGCCCCGAGCACGCGCGTCAGGCGCACCACGCCGGTCGGCGACACCGACTTGCCGGTGTTCAGGAACGCCACGGAGATGTCGCGCGACGGATCGGCCCAGCACAGCACGCTGATGAAGCCGAGGTGCCCGAAGGCCTGGCGGCCGCGCGGCCCGTACAGGCCGAACGGGTTCTCGCCGAGCATGAAGCCGGCCGAGGAGCGGATCGGGATGCGCAGCATGCCGTCGATCTGCATCGGCCCGACCGGGCGCCGGGCCTCGGACACGGTCTCCGGCCGGAACACCTGCGTGCCGTTGTAGTTCCCGCGGGCCAGCAGCATCTGGAACACGCGGCAGGTCTCGTCGGCGGTGGCGT
>JBQTJQ010000201.1:0-11780 GCA_052386975.1 Gammaproteobacteria bacterium
GCTCGAGACGAAGGGCGAGGGGCGCGTGCTGGTGGTCGACGCCGGCGGCTCGATGCGCTGCGCGGTGCTCGGCGGCACGCTCGGCACGCTGGCGGTGCAGAACCGCTGGGCCGGGCGGCTGGTCAACGGCTGCGGGCGGGAATCTCGAGAGCTCGCCGGCCAGGACGTCGGGGTGAAGGCGCTCGCCGCGCACCCGCGCAGGAGCGAGAAGGGCCTGCACTCGGCGCACGCCGACCGCGCGGTCACGTTCGCCGGCGTGACCTTCCGCCCCGGGGCCTGGCTCTACGCCGACACCGACGGGGTGATCGTGTCGGAGAAGGCGATCCACGACGCCGCGCCGTGACCGGCATGCACGACATGACACAGGGGCCGCTGCGCGGCCACATCGTCCGCATCGCCGCGTTCATCACCATCAGCATGGTGCTGCAGACCCTGTATGCGCTGGTGGACCTCTACTGGGTGGGGCGGCTCGGCGCCGAGGCCATCGCCGCAGTCAGCATCGCTGCCAACCTGATGTTCATCGCGCTGGCCGGCACCCAGGCGCTCAGCGTCGGCACGGTCGCGCTGGTGGCGCAGGCCGCGGGGCGCAAGGATCTGGCCGCGGTGCAGGCCGGCACCGCGCACGCGACCTCGCTGGGCATCGCCATGGGCGTGGTGTTTTCGCTCGCGGTGCTGCTCGGCATGCGCGCGTACGCTGACGCGGTCGCCGCCGACGCGCACACCGCGCAGCTGACGGTGGAGTACCTGGTGTGGTTCGTGCCGTCGCTCGGCTTGCAGTTCCTGATGACGGCGCAGGCCTCGTCGCTGCGCGCGCTCGGCAAGATGCGGCTGGCGCTGGCGGTGCAGATGGGCAGCCTGCTGCTGAACTTCACGCTGGCGCCGGTGCTGGTGCTGGGCTGGCCGTTCGGGGTGCCGCTCGGCGTCGCGGGCGCCGGCCTGGCGACGTTCCTGTCGGTGCTGGCGGCGACGCTGGTGCTCGGCTGGGCGCTGGCCAGCCGGGAGGGGCCGCTGCGCTTTCCGCTGAGGATGCTGCGGGCCGACTTCAGGGAGTGGAAGAAAATCCTGCTGATCGGCCTGCCGGCGGGCGGCGAGTTCATCCTGATGTCGGCCTACCTGCTGCTGATCTACTGGATCATCCAGCGCTTCGGCGCGCACGCGCAGGCCGGCTTCGGCATCGGCATGCGCTGGCTGCAGGCGTTCTTCATGCCGGCGCTCGCCGTCAGCTTCGCCGCCGCGGCGGTGGCGGCGCAGAATTTCGGCGCACGGGCGGCGGAGCGCGTGCGCGGCACGTTCAGGGAAGCGCTGTTGCAGGCGCTGGTGCTGATGGTGGCGGCGATGCTGCTGCTGCAGGTCGCGCCGGCCTGGCTGGTCGGGCTGCTGTCGAAGGACGCCGACGTCATCGCCACCGGCGCGGAGTTCCTGCGCATCATTTCCTGGAACCTGCTGGCCTCGGCCGTGATCTTCGCGTGCTCCGGCCTGTTCCAGGGCATGGGCAACACCCTGCCGTCGCTGATCAGTTCGGCGGTGCGCATCGCCATGATTTGCGCGCTGGCGCTGTGGGCCGCGGGGCGGCCGGACTTCCAGCTTCACCAGCTGTGGATGTTGTCCGTCGCCACCACCCTGGTGCAGGCCGTGCTCTGCGCGCTGTTCCTGCGCCGCGAGTTCCGCCTGCGGCTGGCGCCAGCCAGCATGGCCCCGGCGGCAGTGTGAAATAAGTCAGATAAAACAAACGATAACGCGCAGTACTTAAGGTTCGTGGAAGCCGCCGTCGCTGACCTTATAACCAATTGCTGCATTGCAACGAAGGCGTCATTTCCTCGTTATACTTCGCCGCCGCACTCGCGCCGCGGCGTCCAACGAGAGAGTGATGACCAAGCTGCCAAAAGGGGTCCAGATCGTCGGCCCGCTGAAGCCGGGTTACGAAAAGATCCTGACCGCCGACGCGCTGGCGTTCCTCGCCAGGCTGGTGCGCAAGCACGCCCCCACGCGCAGCAAGCTGCTCGGCTACCGCCGGGAGCGCCAGGCCCGCATCGACGCCGGCCAGCTGCCGGGCTTCCTGCCGGAGACGAAGAGAATCCGGGCGGGGAAGTGGCGCATCAGGGGCATCCCGGCCGACTTGCTGGATCGGCGCGTGGAAATCACCGGCCCGGTGGACCGCAAGATGATCATCAACGCGCTGAACTCCGGCGCGAAGTGCTTCATGGCGGACTTCGAGGACTCGCAGGCGCCGACCTGGGACGGCTTGATCCAGGGCCACATCAACCTGCGCGACGCGGTGCGCCGCGCGATCACGTTCACCTCGCCCGAAGGCAAGTCCTACAAGCTCAACGAGCAGGTCGCGACGCTGCTGGTGCGCCCGCGCGGCTGGCACCTGCCCGAGAAGCACGTGCTGGTCGACGGCCAGCCGGTTCCCGGCGGCATCTTCGACTTCGCGCTGTACTTCTTCCATAACGCGAAGGAACTGCTCAAGCGCGGCACCGGGCCGTATTTCTACCTGCCCAAGATGCAGTCGCACCTCGAGGCGCGGCTGTGGAACGCGATCTTCATCGACGCACAGAAGGCGCTGAAGGTCAGGCCCGGCACCATCAAGGCCACGGTGCTGATCGAGACGATCTGGGGCGCGTTCGAGATGGACGAGATCCTCCACGAACTGCGCGACCACATCGTGGCGCTGAACTGTGGCCGCTGGGATTACATCTTCAGCTGCATCAAGACGCTGAAGCAGCGACCGGACTGGATCGTGCCGGACCGCCTGCAGGTCACCATGGACAAGCACTTCCTCGACAGCTACAGCAAGCTGCTGTGCCAGACCTGCCACAAGCGCGGCGCGCAGGCCATGGGCGGCATGGCCGCGTTCATCCCGACCAAGGACCCGGCCAAGAACGCCGAGGTGTTCGCCAAGGTGAAGGCCGACAAGCTGCGCGAAGTGAAGAACGGCCACGACGGCACCTGGGTCGCGCATCCGGGCCTGGTGCCGGTCGCGATGGAAGTGTTCAACGCCCACATGCCGGACGCGAACCAGGTCGACCGCCAGTTCGCCTACGGCATCGAGGCCGATGATCTGCTGCGCAAGCCCGAAGGGCAGCTGACCGAAACCGGGCTGCGCAACAACATCAATGTCGGCCTCGGCTACGTCGAGGCCTGGATCTCCGGCAACGGCTGCGTGCCGCTGCACAACCTGATGGAGGACGCGGCCACCGCCGAGATCTCGCGCACCCAGGTCTGGCAGTGGCTGCACCACGGCGCCTCGCTGGCCGACGGCCGCAAGGTCACGCGCGAGCTGGTGCTGCGGATCATCGACGAGGAGCTGGCCGCCTACCGCCGCGCCCTCGGCGACGAGCGCTACTACCAGGCCCGCTTCGCCGAAGCCGCCGGCATCGTCGCGCGCATGTCGACCGCCGCCGAGTGCGCCGACTTCCTGACCCTTCCTTCCTACCATTACCTGGACTGAGGTTTTTGCGATGAAGCGTGACGACCAGATCAAGGCCCTTGAAAAAGACTGGAAATCCAATCCACGCTGGAAAGGCATCAAGCGCGGCTACGCCGCGGCCGATGTCGTGCGCCTGCGCGGCTCGCTGGCGCTCGAGCACACGCTGGCCCGGCGCGGCGCCGAGAAGCTGTGGGCGCTGCTGAACGGCGATGCCAGGAAGGGCTACGTCAACGCCTTCGGCGCGATCACCGCCGGCCAGGCCATGCAGCAGGCCAAGGCCGGCCTCGAGGCGGTGTACCTGTCGGGCTGGCAGGTCGCCGCCGACGGCAACACTTCGCAGACCATGTACCCGGACCAGTCGCTGTACGCGTACGACTCGGTGCCGACCATGGTCCGCCGCATCAACAACACCTTCAAGCGCGCCGACGAGATCCAGTGGCAGCGCGGCGTGGGCCCCGGCGACAAGGGCTTCATCGACTTCTTCCTGCCGATCGTGGCGGACGCCGAGGCCGGTTTCGGCGGCGTGCTGAATGCCTTCGAGCTGATGAAGAACATGATCGACGCCGGCGCGTCGGCCGTGCACTTCGAGGACCAGCTGGCGGCCGTCAAGAAGTGCGGCCACATGGGCGGCAAGGTGCTGGTGCCGACGCAGGAGGCCATCGAGAAGCTGGTCGCCGCGCGCTTCGCCGCCGACGTCATGGGCGTGCCGACCATCATCCTGGCGCGCACCGACGCCGAAGCGGCCAACCTGCTGACCTCGGACCACCACCCGAACGACAAGAAGTTCCTGACCGGCGAGCGGACCGCGGAAGGCTTCTACCGCGTCAAGAACGGCCTCGAGCAGGCCATCAGCCGCGGCGTCGCCTACGCGCCGTACGCGGACCTGGTGTGGTGCGAGACCGGCACGCCCGACCTCGGCTTCGCGCGCGAGTTTGCGCAGGCCGTGCACAAGGCCTCACCGGGCAAGCTGCTGTCCTACAACTGCAGCCCGTCCTTCAACTGGAAGAAGAACCTCGACGACAAGACCATCGCCAGGTTCCAGGACGAGCTGTCCAAGCTGGGCTACAAGTACCAGTTCATCACGCTCGCCGGCATCCACATCAACTGGTACAACACCTTCCAGTTCGCGCACGCGTACGCCAAGGGCGAGGGCATGAAGCACTACGTGGACATGGTGCAGGAGCCCGAGTTCAAGGCCCGCCACCAGGGCTACACCTTCGTGTCGCACCAGCAGGAAGTGGGCGCGGGCTACTTCGACGACGTGACCACGGTGATCCAGGGCGGCACCTCGAGCGTCAAGGCGCTCAAGGGCTCGACCGAGGAAGAGCAGTTCCACTGACGCCGTACCGGTGCCAAACAGGGGCCGCGACGAGCGGCCCCTTGTCTTTTAGACTGTCGCCCGCGGCCCGTGCGGCCGTTTCCGTTCGGGGGAAACGATGGCGCAATCGGAGGCATCGGCGCCGGGTCCGTCCAGGGCCCCGGTCGCGCTCGGCGACATCCGCGGCGACAACCTGAAGTACTCGGCCCAGCTGGCGCGGGGCATCGGCAACCTGCGCTTCGAGCCGGGGCTCGAAGCCGATTTCCGGGAGGACCACGCCGAGCGCAGCGTCTCCCGCATGCGCGTCGGCTTCATGGTGGCGATCGGCCTGTACGTCGCCTTCCTGATCCTGAAGATCCTGATCGAGACCGGGCCGGCGGCGGCCTGGGGCATGGCGCTGCGCGTGACCATCATCGCCACGAGGGTCGCCACGGTGCTGGCCAGCTACCGCCCGACGCTGCATCGCTACCTGACGCCAATGGTGGTGTTCACCTACATCGTGTTCGGCATCGGCGTCACCGCCATCGAGACCGTTGCGCACCACTTCGGCATCGACCGGCACTACGAAGGCCTGGTGTTCGTCACCATCCACTGCTTCGTGTTCAGCAACCTGCTGCTGCGCCAGGCGATCGCCACGACCTTGGCGATCTACGCGACCTACGCCATCGGCGGCTGGCTCGGTGGCCTGGCTGGCAAGCAGTTCGGCTACGAGTTGTTCTTCCTGGTGCTGGTCAACGTGCTGGGCGGCGTCGCGCGCTATTTGATCGAGTACTCCGATCGCGAAAACTTCCTGCGCCGGCACATCATCCGCGAGATGGCGATCCGCGACGGCCTGACCGGGCTGTTCAACCGCAGCGCGTTCATCGAGCACCTCGAGCGGGTGCTGGCCCAGGCCGTGCGGGAGCGCAAGCCGCTGGCGATCGTGATGTTCGACGTCGACTACTTCAAGCAGTACAACGACCACTACGGCCACCTGGCCGGCGACCAGTGCCTGCGCAACGTGGCGCTGGCCGCGGGACCCGCCGCCAAGCGTCCGCTCGACATGGTCGCGCGCTACGGCGGCGAGGAATTCATGGGCGTGTGGTACGGCATCGCGGCGTCGGACGTGCCGATGGTGACCGAGGGCGTGCGCGACGTCGTGTTCGACCTGCACATCCCGCACGCCAAGTCGCCGTTCGGCCGGCTCACCGCCAGCGTCGGCGCCCTGGTGCTGCACCCGCGTGCGGACGACACCGCCGGCGGGCTGATCGACCGGGCCGACGCCGCGCTCTACGAGGCCAAGGCCGGCGGGCGCAATCGCGTGGTGGTGGTCCGCGGCGCCCAGGCCGAGCCGGCCGTCGGCAACGCCGCCTGAAGTAATTGCCCGGCGCCATCAGGGTGGGGTAGAACAGCGCCATGCCGCGCCTGACCATCCTCGTCGTCGTCCTCGTCCTCGTCCTTGCGGGCGCATTTGCCTGCACCTCCACCACCGAGGGTCCCGGCCAGGCCGGCGCACCAGCGGGGCCGGTCGGCGCAACCTTGTTACAGGGCCTCGGCAGCTACTCGATGCCGGTGACCTCGAACGCCACCGCGCAGCGCTGGTTCGACCAGGGCCTGAACCTGTCCTATGGCTTCAACCACGACGCCGCCGAGCGCTCGTTCCTCAAGGCGGCCGAGGCCGATCCGGACTGCGCCATGTGCTGGTGGGGCGCCGCCCTGGTGCTGGGCCCCCACGTCAACGCCACCATGGACGCAGCCAACAACGGCAAAGCCTGGGACCGCGTCGGCCGCGCCGCCAGGCTGGCGAACACCGACGCCGAGAAGGCCTGGGTCAAGGCACTGACCGCGCGCTATTCGGCGAACCCGCCGGCCGACCGCAAGCCGCTCGACGAGGCCTACGCGACCGCGATGGGCGAGCTGGTGCGCGCGCGCCCGGACGATCTCGACGCCGCGACGCTCCACGCCGAGGCGCTGATGGACCTGGCGCCATGGAACTACTACGACGTCAACGCCCGGCCGATGGGGCGGACCAACGAGTTCGTCGGCGTGCTCGAATCGGTGCTCAAGCGCAACCCCGACCACCCGGGCGCGCTGCACCTGTACATCCACGCGGTCGAGGCGTCGACCACTCCCGAGCGCGGCGCGGCCGCGGCTGACCGCCTGCGCGCGCTGGTGCCGGGCTCGGGCCACCTGGTGCACATGCCGGCGCACATCTATACGCGTGTCGGCCGTTACCACGACGCGGTCATCGCCAACGAGAAAGCCGCCGCGGCCGACGACGTCTATCTGGCCGCCTGCCGGCCGGCGCCGGGCACGTATCCACTGGGCTATGTGCCGCACAACCATCACTTCCTGTGGTGGGCCGCGTCGATGGAGGGCGCCAGCGCCAAGGCGCTCGCCGCCGCCGAGGAAACCCGCAAACGCGCGTCCTACCCGGACCTGATCAAGCAGCCTGGCTACGAGTTCCTGCAGGACTTCTGGGCCACCCCGATCAAGGCGCAGGTGCAGTTCGGCAAGTGGGACACCCTGCTGGCGTCGCCGGCGCCACCCGCCGAGCTGCGCTACGCGACCGCGATCTGGCAGTACGGGCAGGGCATGGCGCGGGTGCGCAAGGGGCAGGTACGCCAGGCGCAGGATCACCTCGAGGCGCTGGCGGCCGCCGCCGACGACGCCGCATTCGACCAGTACTTCGTCGGCCCGAAGCAGGCGCTGTCGCGCACGCTGAAAGTGGCTGAGCGCCTGCTGGCCGGCGAGATCGCCGCGGCGCGCGAGGATTACCCGGGTGCGGTCCGCGCCTTCGAGCGCGCCATCTTCCTCGAGGACACCAACGCCTACTTCGAGCCGCCGCTGTGGCATCAGCCGGCGCGCCTGAGCCTGGGCGCGCTGCTGCTCAGGCAGAAGCGCTTCGCCGAGGCCGAGAAGATGTTCCGCGAGGACCTCCTGCGCAATCGCGCCAACGGCTGGTCCCTTTACGGCCTGGCCCGCAGCCTGAAGGCACAGGGCAAGCCGGCCTACGACGTGGAGAAGCAGTTCCAGGACGCCTGGGCCCACGCTGACGTGGCGCTGCAGAACACCACGTTCTAGCCGCCGCCCGGGCCGGCCCGGCCGGACCTCATGCTAGGCTCCGCCTCCGGGCGTGGCCGGCGCGCGCCTGCAAACAACATTAATATGTGAGCGTATGCCAATGAATATGCTTAAGAAACTTGTTGTCGTAGTTGCAGCCTTGATCGCCCTCCTGGTGGCCGTGGGCCTGGTGCTGCCGAAAACAGCGCACGTCGAGCGCTCGATCGTCATCGACGCACCGCCGGTGATGGCGTTCACCGTGCTCAACGGCTTCCGCCAGTTCGGCAAGTGGTCGCCGTGGGCCGACATCGATCCGGATGCCGTCACTACGCTCGACGGGCCGGCCACCGGCACCGGCGCGCGCATGAGCTGGTCCGGCAACGCCGAGGTCGGGACCGGCAGCCAGGAGATCCTGGAGAGCACCGCGCCGTCGCTGATCCGGCTGCGCCTGACCTTCGGCGACTTCCCGGGCGAATTCCAGTCCAGCTACGCGCTGGCGGCCGAAGGCGCCGGCACGCGCGCCACCTG
The DNA here is from genome assembly GCA_052386975.1 of Gammaproteobacteria bacterium. Classification (GTDB taxonomy): domain Bacteria; phylum Pseudomonadota; class Gammaproteobacteria; order Nevskiales; family Nevskiaceae; genus JACPFV01. Next base: position 8,319 of record JBQTJQ010000201.1, read on the forward strand.
GAGCTTCGACGCGGACTACGGCTCCAGCATCATGGGCCGTTACTTCGGCCTGATGTCGGATTCGATGCTGGGCCCGGACTACGAGAAGGGCCTGGCGCGCCTCAAGGCCTTGGTCGAATCGCTGCCGAATGCCGACTTCTCCGGCCTGCAGTTCGAGAGCGTGGTCAGCGTCGGCGCGCCGGCGGTCGTGCTGTCGACGCGCAGCGCCAACGATGCCAACGCCATCGGTGTCGCGCTCGGCGTGGCCTACGGCAAGCTGTCGGGCTACCTCAGCGCCAACGGCCTCAAGCAGGCCGGGCCACCGCTCGCCGCTTACGTCGGCGAGAGCGAGGGCATGCTGGACATCGACGCCGCGATTCCGGTCAACGAGCTGCACGGGACGCCGGCGCCGCCGATCCAGGCAGGCCGCGGCTTCGACGGCCTCGCGGTGAAGGCGGTCCATCGCGGCGACTACTCCGGGCTGCCGGCAGCACGCGAACAGGTGCGCGCCTACCTGGCCGCAGCCGGCCTGGCCCAGGGTGGCCCGATCTGGGAGCAGTACGTCAGCGACCCCGGCAACACGCCGCCGGCGGAGTTAGTCACCAACATCTTCGTGCCGATCAGGTAGGGCGGCATTCCCATGCCGCCGGGTGTCGGCAAGGGATTGCCGACCTACGATTCGAAGAGCTTCCTCCAGCAGCTGACCACCCAGCCGGGCGTGTACCGGATGTACGGCGGCAGGGACGAACTGCTGTACGTCGGCAAGGCGAGAAACCTCAAGAAGCGCGTCGCGACCTACTTCCTGCGCGCGAGCGGATCAAAGCGGATCGAGGCGATGGTGGCGCAGCTCCGCAGCATCGAAGTCACGGTGACCCACACCGAGGACGAAGCGCTGGTGCTCGAGGCAAACCTGATCAAGCAGTACGCGCCGCGCTACAACGTCAGCCTGCGCGACGACAAGAGCTATCCGTATCTCGCGATCAGCGGCGATCATCCGTATCCCCGCATCCTGTTCCACCGTGGCGCCAAGCTGCGCGGACACCGTTACTTCGGCCCGTATCCGAGCGCGGTGGCGGTGCGCGACACCTTGTTGTCACTGCAAAAGCTCTTCCGGCTGCGGCCGTGCTCGGACAGTTTCTTCGCGCACCGCACGCGACCCTGCCTGCAGCACCAGATCGGGCGCTGCTCGGCGCCGTGCGTGGCGAAGATCTCGCCCCAGGACTATGCGCGCGACGTTGCCAATGCCGGGCGCCTGCTCGACGGCAAGGGTGAGGAACTGGCGGCCGAGCTGACCGGGGCGATGGAGCGCGCCTCGGCGGCGCAGGACTACGAGCTGGCCGCGCGCACGCGCGACCAGGTTGCGGCGCTGCGCCGCCTGCAGGCCGACCGCCGGCTGGTGCCGGACGTGCGCGATGCGGACGCGATCGCCGTGGCGCCGCACGCGTCGGGCAGCTGCGTCACCGTGCTGAGCGTGCGCGACGGGCGCAACCTCGGCCACCGAAGCTTTTTCCCGCAGCACGCGCCGGAAGTCGAGGCAGGGCTTCTGCTCGGCGATTTCCTCGGGCAGTACTACCTCGAGCGCAAGGCGCCGGCGGAGATCTTCGTGCAGCAGCCGCCGGAAGAGCGCGCCTGGCTCGAGGCGAGCCTGTCTCGGCACAGTGGCCGCAAGGTGCGGATCGCGGTGCCGCAGCGCGGCGGCCGGCACCGCTTGCTCGAGATGGCGCGGCTGACGGCGGAGCAGGGCCTGTCGGCGCATCGCGCCGCCAACGCCTCGATGCAGGCGCGCCTGGCCGACCTGCAGCGCGCGCTGGCCCTCGACGAAGCGCCGCAGCGCATGGAGTGCTTCGACATCAGCCACACCTTGGGCGAGGGCACGGTCGCGTCGTGCGTGGTGTTCGACGCCAACGGGCCGCTCAAGGCCGCCTACCGGCGCTTCAACATCGAGGGCCTGGCGCCCGGCGACGACTACGGCGCCATCCGCCAGGCCGTCGGCCGCCGCTTCGCCCGGGTCAAGGCCGGCGAAGTGCCGGCGCCCGACGTGCTGTTCATCGACGGCGGGGCGGGGCAGCTCACTGCGGCGACCGAGGCGCTGCAGGAGCACGGCCTGCAGGCTCTGCGCGTGGTGGCGGTGGCCAAGGGCGCCGGCCGGCGGCCCGGCCTCGAGCAGCTGCACCTGCCGGAGCAGGACGCGCCGCTGGTGCTGCCGCCGGATTCGCCCGGCCTGCACCTGGTGCAGCAGCTGCGCGACGAGGCGCACCGCTTTGCCATCACCGGCCACCGCGGCCGGCGCGACAAGGCGCGGGTCACCTCGGCGCTGGAAGCGATCGAGGGCCTGGGGCCGGTCAAGCGGCGCACGCTGCTCAAGCAGTTCGGCGGGCTGGCGCAGGTCAGGCGGGCGGGCGTGGACGACCTGGCGCGCGTGCCCGGCATCAGCCGGCCGCTGGCCGAACGCATCTACGCGCATTTTCATTGAGGCGGTCGCGCCTGAAGCCTGTCTTGAGCCTGCCGAAGGAGCGCTCCTGCAATAGACTGTCACCGTGCGCCTGAACCTCCCGCTGTGGCTCACGCTCGGCCGCGTTGCCGCGATCCCGGGCGTGCTGGCGCTGTTCTACCTGCCGGTGCCCTACGCGCGGCAGTGGGCCTGCGTGCTGTATTCCGCCGCCGCGATCACCGACTGGTTCGACGGCTACCTGGCCCGCAAGTGGAACCAGACCAGCAAGTTCGGCGCCTTCCTCGACCCGGTGGCCGACAAGCTCATGGTGGCGGTGTGCCTGATCTGCCTGCTGCACGCGGCGCCCGCCGACATGAGCGTCGTGATGAAGGGCGTGCTGACGGCGATGGTTGCGGTGATCATCGGCCGCGAGATCACGGTGTCGGCGCTGCGCGAGTGGATGGCCGAGCTCGGCCAGCGCACCCACGTCGGCGTCAGCGCGCTGGCCAAGCTCAAGACCGGCTTCCAGATGAGCGCCATCGGCATGATGATCTGGGAGGCCGACTGGCCGATCCTGCCCTGGTACGACGTCGGCTTCCTGTGCCTGTTCGTCGCCTCGGTGCTGACGCTGTACTCGATGATCCAGTACCTGCTGGCGGCCTGGCCGATGATGCGCGAATCAAGCTGAAACGGCGGTTGACAGGGTGGGGGCCGGCCCTACAATAGCGCCCCTGCACGCGGGAGTAGCTCAGTTGGTAGAGCGCAACCTTGCCAAGGTTGAGGTCGCGAGTTCGAGCCTCGTTTCCCGCTCCAACATTTGACGAAGAACCCCGCTGGCGCGGGGTTTTTTGTGTCCAGTCACCGACGGCTCGGTGGCAGAGTGGTCATGCAGGGGACTGCAAATCCCCGTACGTCGGTTCAATTCCGGCCCGAGCCTCCAGCACCTTCGCCCGCCGGTCGCGCGCGGCGAGCCTCCGCCGCAGCAGGCTGACCGTCTCCTCGATGCCGATCGGCGGCGAGTACAGGAATCCCTGGGCGTAGCCGCAGCCCAT
>JBQTJQ010000202.1:0-8790 GCA_052386975.1 Gammaproteobacteria bacterium
CACAAGGGCTGGACGCGACAGCAGTCCATCGATTTCTTCATGGACAACGCGGCCAAGACCGAGAACGACATCGCGGTCGAAGTGGACCGTTACATCTCCTGGCCGGCGCAGGCGCTGGCCTACAAGATCGGCCAGCTGAAGATCAAGGAGCTGCGCGAGCGCTCGAAGCAGGCGCTGGGCGACAAGTTCGACGTGCGCCGCTTCCACGACGAGGTGCTCGGCAAGGGCGCCCTGCCGCTGGGCGTGCTGGAAGCCAACATCGACCGCTGGATCGCAGCCGAGAAGAAGCGCGCCGGCTGAGGCGTCCTTACGACTTGGCGGAGAGCTTGGCGCTGGTGACCGAGAGCCGGTAGATCAGGATCTCGGTAAAAACCTTATAGAACTTCAGCTGGCACTCGGTGGACAGCTGGTCCAGCAGCGTCGAGTTGATCTTCAGCGCCAGCGCCGAGCTGGTCGCCACCACGCTGGCGGTGCGCTTGGCCTTGGTCAGGAAGCCCATCTCGCCGAAGACATCGCCCTTGCCCATGGTGTGCAGCGGCTTGCCTTTCTTGCGCACCTCGGCCGCGCCCATCGCCAGCAGGTAGAACGCGTTCTCGGTGGTGTCTTCCTCGATGATCGGCTGGTTGGCCTGGAACGTCATCATGCTGCCGGCCTTGATGATCTCCTCGATCTCCTCGTCGGAGAACGAGTTGAAGAACGACAGGCGGCGCAGCGAGTCGCGGTTCTCGCGGCGGCTGACCTGCTTGTCGGCGGCCTTGAGCTTGTCGGACAGGCGCGTCAGCGCGACCGCCAGCTCGCCGCCGGTGTGGTAGCGGTCCTGCGGGTCCTTGCTCAGCAGCCGCTCGACGATCTCGCAGATCTGCGGCGGCAGCTCGGGGCGGATCAGCTGCAGCGACGGCGCCGGCTGGCTCTTGATCAGCACGAACAGCTTTCTCACGTCGTCGGCGTAGAACGGCGCCTCGCCGGCCAGCAGGTGGTAGATCACCGCGCCCATCGCGTAGAGGTCGGTGGTCGGCCCCAGCTCCTCGTTGCGGATCTGCTCGGGCGCCATGTACATCGGCGAGCCGACGATGCCGGTCATGGAGGTCTTCTGCGCCGAATTGATCTCGGCGATCGAGAAATCCATGATCTTCGGCACGCCGGCCTTGTCCATCATGATGTTGGACGGCTTGATGTCGCGGTGCAGGACGCCCTTGCTGTGCGCGTACTCGAGGCCCTTGGCGCACTTGAAGGCGATGTCGAGCACCTGGTCGACCGGCGCGCGCGGGCCCTTCTTGCGGCACAGCGGCATCAGCGTGTCGCCGTCGATGTACTCCATGACGATGTAGTTGAGCTTGTTCTCCGAGCCGGCGTCGTAGGTGGCGATGATGTGCGGGTGCTGCAGCATGCCGGCCGCGCGCGCCTCGACGAAGAACGCCGCGTGGCTCTGGTCGGAGGAAGCACCGGCCATCTTGGTGGGATCCTGCTGCGCCACCTTGATGGCGACGTCGCGCTGCACGAACGGGTCGAAGCCCTTGTAGACCACGCCGCAGGAGCCGCGGCCGATCTCACCGCGGATCTCGTACTTGCCGATTTTTTGCGGGGCGTCGGACGGCCGGCGCGCGACCTGCTGGGTCTGCGTCGAAGTGGCCGCTTCGGCGGCCGCGTTGCTGCTGGTCTTGTCCAACGAAACCCCAAGGAAAAGAACGGCCTGTCGGACGTTCTTCGGGCAGCATAGCGCCGCCCCTTGCCCTTGCCAATCGCAGCCCGGCGGGCCGGCGCCGCGGCCTATAATCCACGCTCCAACTTTTCACGAACGATCCCAGAGGCTTGCCTGTGATTCGCTACACGGTGACGCCGGCCGATCCGCGCGCGCACCTGTTCGCGGTGGCCTGCACGGTCGACACGCCGGACCCGAAGGGCCAGGTGTTCCGCCTGCCGTCCTGGATCCGCGGCAGCTACATGGTGCGCGACTTCGCCAAGCACGTCGTGACGGTGTCGGCGCGCGCCGGCAACCAGCCGGTCGCGGTCGAGCGGCTCGACAAGCGCAGCCTGCGCTGCGCGCCGCTCGCGCGCGGACCGCTCACGCTGGAATGCACGGTCTACGCCTACGACGAATCGGTGCGCAAGGCCTACCTCGACGAGCGCCGCGGCTTCTTCAACGGCAGCTCGCTGTTCTACGCGCCGGCCGGGCACGAGAACGGCGCGGTCGAAGTCGAGCTGCGCCGGCCGGCGCACGGCGCGGCGTGGCGCGTCGCCACGGCGATGACCCCGGGCGCGATCGACGCCGACGGCTTCGGCAGCTATCGCGCGGCCGACTACGAGGAAGCGCTCGACCATCCGTTCGAGCTCGGGGAATTCCAGGTCGTGGACTTCATCGCCGACGGCATCCCGCACCGGTACGTGCTGTCCGGCCGCTGCGAGCTCGACGCCGCGCGCCTGGCCGCCGACAGCGCCAAGGTCTGCGCCGCGCAGCGCGCGCTGTTCGCGCACGAGCCCAAGCTCGACCGCTACCTGTTCCTGACCCGCGTGGTTGGCGCCGGCTACGGCGGCCTCGAGCACCGCGCCAGCAGCGCGCTGATCTGCTCGCGCAACGACCTGCCGCGCCCCGGCGCCACGGGCATGGCGCGCGAGTACCGCACCTTCCTCGGACTGGTCAGCCACGAGTATTTCCACCTGTGGAACGTCAAGCGCATCACGCCGCAGGCGTTCGCGCGTTCCGACCTCGCGGCCGAGGCCTACACCGGCGACCTGTGGCACTACGAGGGCGTGACGTCGTATTACGACGACCTGATGCTGTTGCGCGCCGGCGTGATTGACGCGCCGGCTTACCTCGACCTGGTCGCCGAGACCGCCACGCGCATGTCGCGCTCGCCGGGCCGCGCGGTGCACTCGCTGGCCGACGCCAGCTTCGAGGCCTGGCTCAAGTACTACCAGCCCGACGAGAACACGCCGAACGCCACCGTCAGCTACTACATCAAGGGCGCGCTGGCGGCGCTGTGCCTGGACCTGCACCTGCGGCGCCACTCGAAGCTCACGCTCGACGAGGTGATGCGCGAGCTGTGGCGGCGCTACGGCCGCGACGGCCACGGCGTCCCCGAGCGCGGGCTCGAGCAGCTCGCGGCCGAGCTGTCGGGCCTGCCGCTCGCCGCCGAGTTCGACGCCTGGCTGCGCTCGACCGCCGAGCTGCCGCTCGCCGCGCTGCTCGAGGAGTTCGGCGTCGGCGTGGAGCTGCGCGCGGCCATCGGCGACGCCGACAACGGCGGGCGCGTGGGCGCCAAGGCCGCGGGCGCCTCGCTCGGCCTCAAGCTGCGGCCCGGCGACCTGACCGTCGCGCACGTGGCCGCCGGCGGCGCCGCGCAGCGCGCCGGCCTGTCCGGTGGCGACGTGCTGGTCGCGCTCGACGGCCTGAAGCTGACGCCCGCTTCGTGGCCGCACCGGCTGCTGGCGCTGGCGCCGGGCCGGCGCTGCACGCTCCACTATTTCCGCGCCGACGAGCTGCTCAGCGCCGAGCTCGCGGCGGAAGCGCTGCCGCTCGACACCTGGACGCTGACGCTGGCCGCGAACCCGGCGCCCGAGCGCCTGGCGCGCCGCAAGGCCTGGCTGGGCACGTGATCGAGAACGTAGGGCGGCATTCCATGCCGCCGTGTCGGCAAAGGATTGCCGACCTACCTAAACTCGGGATGACACATGGTTGAGCTTCTCACCAAAGTCGTCCTGGCCTACCTGCTCGGCACCTGCATGGGCGGGTTCATCGTCGGCCGCGTGCGCGGCGGCGTGGACCTGCGCACCCAGGGCAGCGGCAACGTCGGCGCGACCAACGCGCTGCGCACCCAGGGCAAGGGCTTCGCGCTGCTGGTGCTGTTGATCGACGTCGGCAAGGGCATCGCCGCCGTCACGCTGGTCCCGGCGCTGCCGTGGCCGCTGCCGGGCACGCTGGCCTTCGGCCGCACCGCCCTGCCCTATGCCTGCGGCGTGGCCGCGGCCCTCGGCCACGTCTACCCGCCGTGGTTCGCGTTCCGCGGCGGCAAGGGCGCCGCCACGCTCGCCGGGATTTTCGCCGTGCTGGTGACGCCGGCGCTGCCGTGGATGCTGCTGGCGTTCGCGCTGGTGCTGGTCCTGACCGGCTACGTCGGCCTGTCCACGGTCACCGCCGCGGTCACCGCGCTGCTGTACGTCACCTGCTTCTCCGCGCAAGGCATCTTCAGCCCGGCCGGCATGTTCGCGCTGACCATGACGCTGCTGGTGGTGTACACGCACCGCGCGAACCTGCTGCGCGTCTGGCACGGTGGCGAGAGCCGCTTCGAGCGCGCCATGATCTTCAGGCGATGGCTCGGTCCCTGAACGAGGAGCAGCTGCTGCCGCTGCTGCGCACGCTCGCCGACGGCGGCTGGCACTCGGGCGAGGCGCTCGCGCGCGAGGCCGGCATCACCCGCGCGGGCCTGTCGAAGCGCCTGCAGAAGCTCATGCAGTGGGGCCTCGAGATCGAGACCCAGCCCGGCCGCGGCTGCCACCTGGTGCATCCGCTCGAACTGCTCGACCAGGACCTGGTCCGCGGCGCGATGCCGCAGGCGCTGCAGGGCCGGGTCAAGCTGCGCGTGCTGGCCGGCACCGACTCGACCAACACGCAGCTGCTGGACGCGAACGCCGCCGACGACCCGCAGGCGCTGCTGGCCGAGCACCAAAGCGCCGGCCGCGGGCGCCACGGCCGCTCCTGGCATTCGCCGTTCGGCACGAACCTTTATTTATCGCTGGCCTGGACCTTCGCGCAGTGGCCGTCGGCGCTGACCGCGCTGCCGCTCGCCACCGGCGTCGCCACCGCCGACGCGCTCGCCGAGCTGGAGCTGCCCGACCTGAAGCTGAAGTGGCCCAACGACCTGTGGTGCGGGCCGGCCAAGCTCGGCGGCATCCTGATCGAGCAGCGCGGCGAGTCCGGCGGCGCCTGCCGCGTGGTGATCGGCCTGGGGCTCAACGTGGCGATGCGCAGCGCCACCACCGCGCACATCGGCCAGCCGTGGACCACGCTGGCCGAGCAGCTCCACAAGGCGCCGTCGCGCGCCGGGCCGTCACGCAACGCACTCGCGGGCCGCATCCTCGGCCACTGGGTGGCGATGCTCGAGCGCTTCACGCACGAAGCCTTCGCGCCGTTCGAGCATCGCTGGCGCGCGCTCGACTTGCTGCGCAACCGCGCGGTGACCCTGGCGCTGCCTGACGGGCCGGTCAGCGGCATCGCGCGCGGCGTCGACGAGTCCGGCGCGCTGCTGGTGGATGCCGGCGAGACCCGGCGGCGCATACTGTCCGGCGAAGTCAGCCTGCGAGTGACGCCGGAATGATCCTGCTGCTCGACGTCGGCAACAGCCGCCTGAAGTGGGCGCTCGCTCGAGGCGATCGCATCCGCCGCTCCGGCGCGGTCGCGCACCGCGGCGCGCCGGCGCGCGCGCTGCGCGTGCTGGAGGTCCCCCCGATCGAGGCGGTGTGGATGGCGCACGTGGTCGGGCCGCACGAGCGGCGGCTCGCCGCCGCGATCCGCCGGCGCTTCGGCGTGGCGCCGCACATCGCGCGCACGCAGAAGTCCTGCGCCGGGCTGCGCGTGGCCTATGCCAGGCCGTCGCGCCTCGGCGTGGATCGCTGGCTCGGCATGCTGGCGCTGTGGACCGCCGGGCATCGCTCGTTCTGCATCGCCACTGCCGGCACCGCGCTGACCTTCGACGCGGTGGACGCGCGCGGCCGCCATCGTGGCGGCCTGATCGCGCCGGGCCTGGCCACGGCGTGGAACGCGGTGCGCGGCTCGACCCGCTTCGCGCTGCCGCCCAGGCCGTCGCGCTACGGCCGTGGCCTCGGCACCGACACCGAGGCCTGCGTGCGGCAGGGCGCGCTGTACGCCTGCGCCGGCCTGGTCGAGCGCGCCGCGCGCGAAGCCGGCGGGCGGCGCTTCCTCGCCGGCGGCGACGCGCAAGCACTGAGGCCGCATCTCGAAGGACAATGGACACCAAGGCCGGACCTCGTGCTCGAGGGCCTGCTGGCCTACACGCGGGAGCAGGCATGACTTTCAAGGCGAAGCCGGCACGGGCGACCAGCAAGGCGCAGCTCTACGAAGAGCTCGCGGTGCAGGCCAGCGCCATGCTCGAGGGCGAGAAAGATCCGGTGGCCAACGCCGCCAACCTGTCGTCCCTGATCTGGCACATGCTGCCGGACCTGAACTGGGCCGGCTTCTATTTCCTCAAGGGCAAGGACCTCATCGTCGGGCCGTTCCAGGGCAAGCCAGCCTGCGTGCGCATCGCGCTCGGCAGGGGCGTGTGCGGTACGGCGGCCCAGAAGCGCGAAAGCGTGATCGTGCCGGACGTCCACAAGTTCGACGGCCACATATTCTGCGACGCAGGGTCGAGCTCCGAGATCGTCGTGCCGCTACTGGACGGTGAGCGGCTGCTCGGCGTGCTCGACCTCGACAGCCCGAAGCTGGCCCGCTTCGACGAAGCCGATCGCGTGGGCCTGGAACTCATCGCCGCAATCTGGGTGAAGTCCCTATGACCCAATTCGCCTCCGAGAATCCCGCCACCGCCTCGCCGCTGGGCTTCGCCGCGGAGGCCTCGACCGAGGACTACGAGGCCGCGGTCGCGGCCGCCGCCGGGAACTTCCTGCGCTGGCGCGAGCTGCCGGCGCCCAAGCGCGGCGAGATCGTGCGCGAGCTGGGCGAGGCGTTCCGCTTCCAGAAAGAGGAGCTGGGGCGCCTGATCTCGCAGGAAACCGGCAAGGTCCTGTCCGAGGGCCTCGGCGAAGTGCAGGAAGTGATCGACATCTGCGATTTCGCGGTCGGCCTGTCGCGCCAGCTCTACGGCCTGTCCATGCACTCGGAGCGGCCGTCGCACCGCATGTACGAGCAGTGGCATCCGCTGGGTCCGGTCGCGGTGATCACGGCGTTCAACTTCCCGGTCGCGGTGTGGGCCTGGAACGCCATGATCGCCGCGGTCTGCGGCGACACCGTGGTGTGGAAACCCTCGCCCAAGGCGCCGCTGACGGCGCTGGCGGCGCAGAAGATCGTCGACGACGTCATGGCGCGCCACCGCCAGCCCGGCGTGTTCAGCCTGGTGATCGGCGGCGCCGAGATCGGCGTGGCCATGGCCAACGACTCGCGCTTCCCGCTGGTGTCGTTCACCGGCTCGGTCGCGGTGGGCCGGCTGGTGGCGCAGGCCTGCGCCCAGCGCCTGGCGCGGCCGCTGCTCGAGCTCGGCGGCAACAACGGCATCGTGGTGATGAACGACGCCAACCTCGACCTGGCGATGCGCGCGATCGCCTTCGGCGCGGCCGGCACCGCCGGCCAGCGCTGCACCAGCGCGCGGCGCCTGTTCGTGCAGAAAGGCATCGCGCCGAAGCTGGTCGAGCGCCTGGTCCGCGCCTACAAGTCGATCCGCATCGGCGACCCGCTCGAGGACGGCACGCTGATGGGCCCGCTGATCGACGCCCACGCCGTCACCGCCTTCGAGCACGCCGTGCTCGCCGCGAGCGCGCAGGGCGGCACGATCATCTACGGCGGCAAGCGCCTGTCGCGCCCCGGCTATTTCGTCGAGCCGACGCTGGTCCGCTCGAGCGCGCCGCTGCCGATCTCGTTCGACGAGACCTTCGCGCCGATCCTGTACATCGTCGAGTTCGACACGCTCGAGCAGGCCGTCGCCATGCACAACGCCGTGCCGCAGGGCCTGTCGAGCGCGATCTTCACCGAGAGCCTGCGCAGCGCCGAGAAGTTCCTGTCGGCCTCGGGCTCGGACTGCGGCATCGCCAACGTCAACATCGGCACCAGCGGCGCCGAGATCGGCGGCGCGTTCGGCGGCGAGAAGGACACCGGCGGCGGCCGCGAGTCCGGCTCGGACGCGTGGAAGGCCTACATGCGCCGGCAGACCTGCACCATCAACCACGGCAGCGAGCTGCCGCTGGCCCAGGGCGTGAAGTTCGACCTGTAGACTTCGGAGCATGAAGCTCCGACGCACGCTCGATCAGCTTTGGCACACCGCAGTCCCGTTCGCGGGATGCGCGCTGCTGCTGCTCGTCCGGGGCGAGGACTTCGGCTGGGGGCTGTTGACGCTGGCCGGCGCGACGCTGATCGCCGCCGTGCTCGTGGCCGTCCACCACGCCGAGGTCATCGCGCTGCGCGTGGGCGAGCCGTTCGGCACGCTGGTGCTCGCGCTCGCCGTCACCGTGATCGAAGTGGCGCTGATCGTCGCGCTGATGCTGTCGGATCCAGCGGCCACTTCGGCGCTGGCGCGCGACACCGTGTTCGCCGCCGTCATGATCATCTGCAACGGGGTCGTGGGCCTGTGCCTGCTGATGGGCGCCGCGCGCCACCACGTGCTGGCGTTCCGCGTCGAGGGCACTTCGCCTTCCCTGTCGGTGCTGGCCACGCTGGCCACGCTGATCCTGGTGATCCCCACGGTCACGTCCAGCACGCCGGGGCCGACGCTGTCGCCGGCCCAGCTGGTGTTCGCGGCGGCGGTCTCGCTCACCTTGTATCTGGTGTTCATCTTCGTGCAGACCGTGCGTCATCGCGAGTACTTCCTGCCGATGGAGGTCGAGGACGAGGGGGACGCGCGCGCGCCCTCGCCTTCCGATCCCGTCGCGCTGGCGAGCCTCGGCCTGCTGTTCGTCGCGCTGGTCGCGGTCGTCGGGCTGGCCAAGTCCATCGCGCCGGACATCGAGGCCGGGGTGCAGCGCACCGGCGTGCCGCACGCGACCGTCGGCATCGCCGTGGCGCTGATGGTGCTGGCGCCCGAGACCTGGGCCGCGGTGCGCGCCGCGCGGCGCAACCGCATGCAGACCAGC
>JBQTJQ010000203.1:0-2675 GCA_052386975.1 Gammaproteobacteria bacterium
TGCATCCGCCGCCCGGTCTTCGCGACCGTGCTGTCGCTCGTCATCGTCCTGATCGGCGTGGTCTGCTTCCAGCGCCTGACCACGCGCGAGTACCCCAACATCGACCCGCCGGTGGTGACGGTCGAGACGGCGTACCCGGGGGCGAGCGCCGCCATCGTCGAGTCGCGCGTGACGCAGCCCCTGGAGGAAGCGCTGGCCGGCCTCGAGGGCGTCGAGCTGATGACCTCGATCTCGCGCGAACAGGTCTCGCAGATCACGCTGACCTTCCTGCTGTCGCGCGACCCCGAGGGCGCGGCTTCCGACGTGCGCGACCGCGTCGCGCGCGCCACCGGCACCCTGCCGCGCGAAGTGATCGATCCCGTGGTGCAAAAAGCCGAGGCCGACGCCAACCCGATCATCTGGGTGGCCTTGTCGAGCGAACGCCACGACCGCCTGCAGCTGTCGGATTACGCCGACCGCATGCTGAAGGATCGGCTGCAGGCGCTGCCGGGGGTCGCCTTCATCCGGCAGTTCGGCTCGCGCTACACCATGCGCGTCTGGCTGGACCCCGAGCGGCTGGCCGGCTTCGGCATGACGCCGCAGGACGTCGAGGCCGCGCTGACCCGCCAGAACGTCGAAGTGCCGGCCGGGCGCATCGAGAGCTCGCAGCGCGAGTTCACGGTGATGTCGGAGACCGACCTGCGCACCGCCGAGCAGTTCAACGACCTGATCCTGCGCGACCGCGGCGGCTTCCTGGTGCGGCTGCGCGACGTCGGCAGCGCCGAGCTGGGCGGTGGCAACGAGCGCTTCGCCACGCGCTACAACGGCCAGGACGCCATCGGCATGGGCATCGTCAAGCAGTCCAGCGCCAATCCGCTCGACGTGTCGGCCGCGGTGCGGGCGGAAGTCGCGCGGATCGGCCCCACGCTGCCGGCCGGCATGCGGCTCGACATGGCCTACGACTCGTCGATCTTCATCGAGGCGTCGATCCGCAACGTGCAGACCACGGTGCTCGAGGCCACCGCGCTGGTGGTGCTGATCATCTTCTTCTTCCTGCGCTCGCTGCGCGCCACGATCATCCCGCTGGTGACGATCCCGGTGTCACTGATCGGCGCCTGCGCGGTGATGCTGGTCTTTGGTTTTTCGATCAATACGCTGACGCTGCTGGCCGCGGTGCTCGCGGTCGGCCTGGTGGTGGACGACGCCATCGTCATGCTCGAGAACATTCACCGGCACGTCGAGAACGGCATGCCGCGGCGCGAGGCCGCGCTCAAGGGCGCGCGCGAGATCGGCTTCGCCATCATCGCCATGACGCTGACGCTGGCCGCGGTGTACGCTCCGGTCGGCTTCCAGCAGGACCTCACCGGCAAGCTGTTCAAGGAGTTCGCCTGGACCCTGGCCGGCGCGGTGCTGGTGTCGGGTTTCGTCGCGCTGACGCTGTCGCCGATGATGTGCTCCGTATTGTTACGGCACGAGTCGCGGCACGGCAGCGCCTACAACCTCATCGAGCGCCTGATCACCGGCATGACCGAGGGCTATCGCCGGGCGCTCGCGGCGACACTGCGCAGCGGCAAGGCGATCGTGGTCGGCATCGGCGTGCTGGTGGCGGCCAGCGGCATCTGGCTGTTCATGGGCCTGAAGTCCGAGCTGTCGCCGCTCGAGGATCGCGGCATCTTCCTCGGCGTGTTCATCGCCCCCGAAGGCTCCACGCTGCAGTTCACCGACGGCTACGCCCGTCGTCTCGAGGGGATCTACAAGTCCCAGATCCCGGAGCTCAGCCGCTACTTCATGGTGGTCGGCTTCCCGACCGTGGCCAACGGCATCTCGTTCGTGCGGGTGAAGGAATGGGAGGAGCGCGAGCGCTCGATCTTCACCATCACCAAGGGCATCGGCGGCGCCATGTTCGCCGGCGCCCCCGGCGTGCTGGCGTTCCCGATCACGCCGGCTTCGCTCGGCAGCGGCGGCTTCTTCGGCAAGCCGGTGTCGCTGGTGGTGCTGACCACGGAATCCTTCGAGTCGCTGTCGGCGATGATGGACCGCGTGCTGGGCCGGCTGGGCAAGATGCCGGAGCTGGTGCAGAACCCCGAGACCGACCTCAAGCTCAACAAACCGCAGCTGCGCGTCGCGCTGAACCGCGACAAGGCCGCGGCGATGGGCGTGAGCCCGCTCGCCGTGGGCCAGGCGCTCGAAACCCTGCTCGGCGGCCGCCAGGTGACGCGCTTCAAGCGCGAAGGCGAGCAGTACGACGTGCTGGTGCAGCTGCAGGGCATCGACCGCACCAACCCCCGCGACCTCAATCGCATCTACGTGCGCGGCGACTCGGGGCGCATGGTGGGCCTGGCCAACGTCATCTCGATGCACGAGACCGTGGCGCCGCGCGAGCTCAACCACTTCAACCAGCTGCGCGCCGCCAGCCTGACGGCGAACCTCGCGCCCGGGGTCTCGCTCGGCGAGGCGCTGACCCAGGTCGAGGGGGTCGTGCGCGAAGAACTGCCGTCGGCGACGATCGACTACACCGGCCAGTCGCGCGACTTCAAGCGCTCGAGCCAGGAACTGGCCGTGACCTTCGCGCTGGCGCTGATCTTCATCTACCTGGTGCTGGCGGCGCAGTTCGAGAGCTTCGTGTCGCCCCTGATCATCATGCTGACCGTGCCGTTCGCGATGGCCGGCGCCTTCCTCGCGCTCAAGCTCATGGG
>JBQTJQ010000204.1:0-8962 GCA_052386975.1 Gammaproteobacteria bacterium
TGGCTGCCGTAGTGGATCGGCATCTCCCAGCCGCCGAAGTCGACGAGCTTGGCGCCGAGGGCCTGGTGGCGGGAATGGAGAGCCGTCTTCTTGAGCATGGTTCCGGTGCCTGGTTGTCCCGAAACCGCCCTTCTGTCCGTTGACCTGAGAGTTCACCCTGGCGGGCTACCCCTTCGGTGGCCGCCCAACGAGTGGGCCAGCGCTCTCCAGATCCGAATGCCCTTGCGGGCAGCCTCGCGGTCCTTTTGCCTGAGCGATTCCGGGCGGAATTTGCGCCTTCGGCCCCCCGTTTTTGAGGCGGGGCGTCTCCCGCGAGACGTAATTCGGAGGCGCATGATAAGCCCGGACCGGGCCTCCCGCCAGCATTGGAAAAACTTGCCTTCGGCGTAGCCTTGGGGCATGGCAAAGGTGCTTTTGGCATGGGAGTTGGGGGGCAATTACGGCCACCTCGTCGCCCTGCGGGCGCTGGCCCGGGAACTCAAGCGCCAGGGCCATGCCTGCACCTTTGCGGTACGCGACCTGGGCAGCGCCCAGGGCTTCCTCGACCCGGCCCTCGGCCCGCTGGTGCAGTCGCCGGTGCGGCTCACGTCCGGTCCCAACCGGGTGCGGCGGCAGCTGTCCTACGCCAGCCTCCTGCACAACATCGGCTTCAACGACCCGGTCGGGCTGGCCGGGCGCATCCAGGCCTGGCGCACGCTGTACCGGGCGCTGGGCACCGAGTTCCTGTTCGCCGACCACAGCCCGGTGGCGCTGATCGCGGCGCGCACCCTCGGCATCCCGGCCGCGTGCATCGGCAACGGTTTCACCGTGCCGCCGGTGCAATCCCCCTTCCCGAGTTTTGTGTCATCCCGAGCGAAGCGAGGGATCTTGCCTTCCGACGTCCCGGACTCGGTGCTCCTGGCAAACGAGGCAGCGGTGCTGAAGGAGCTCAACCACGCCCTCGCCCTGCTCAAGCTCAAACCCTTCGCCCTGCTCCAGGACATCTTCCGCGGCGCCAGCCCGGCGCTGTTCACCTACGCCCCGCTCGACCACTACGACGTGCCGCGCGCGGAGACCTACCGCGGGCTCCCGGACTACTCATATGGAGCGCGGCCGCAGTGGCCCTCCGGCAAAGGCCCGAAGGTGTTCGCGTACCTCACGCCGAACGCCTCGCTGCCGGTGGTGCTGAAAGCGCTCAAGCAGAGCAAGGCGCGGGTGCTGCTGCGGATACCGGGCGCCCTGCCCGACGCGGCCAACGATGCGCTGCGACCGGGGCTTTCCTTCGTCACCGAGCCCGTGCATTTCCGGCAGGCGGCGGAGAGTTGCGACGCGTTCGTGAACTACGGGGCGCACTCGACCGTGGCGGAGTTTCTGCTGGCCGGCAAACCCGGAATCCTGGTACCGGACCTGCATGAACGGATTCTAACTGCACGAAGGACCGCGGGGATGGGCGCTGCGCTGAGCGTGAGGGCTACGCGTGTTGCCCCGATCGGGCGCGCACTGGAGCGCGTCATCGACGAGCCCGCTGCTCGGCGAGCGGCAAGTGCGTTCGCTGCAGAGCACGGGCGACCCGAGCGCGGACAAATACTCCCTGCACTCGTCGGGGAAGTTCTCTAGAGGAGGCGTAGGCGCGATTGCGCGGCCCGGGCATACTGGCCGCGTCCGGACATCGTTGGGGGTGGCGCGGATGCACTTTTCGGCGGACTTCCATCGCGGCGCGGCGACTGCCGCCGCATGCGCTTTGCTCGCCCTCCTCTGCGCCGGCTGTCAGATGCCCGCCAAGGGCTATCGCACCGTGCCGGACACCGAGCTGCCGAAGCACGCACCCACCGGCATTACCTTCCCCGCCACCGCCGGCAGCATGCCGCGCACCTACGTCCACGAAAAGGTCGGCGAGCCGAAGTCGGTCAAGGTCGGTTATGGCGACGGCGCGTGGCTCGAGGTCACCCCCTCGCGCGGCGGCGCCGGCGCCAGGCTCACGGCGCTGAAAAAGGAGCTGCTGGTACGGCATACGGACACCGTCGTCACGCAGCCCGCCCGGCTCGATCGCGCGCTGTTCCGCGGCTGGAAGACCGCGGTGCTCCAGCACCGCGAAGCCGAACCCGGCTCTCGTCCGGACGCGCGCGAGCGCGGCCCGCTGCGGCGCGATTTCCTGGCCACGCGCCGGTGCGGCGCCTACATGCTGAGCGTGCGCGCCTGGGCCGTGGATTCGGTCGAAACCGAGTCGCTGCAGCGCCTCGGGGAAGCCATGCGTGTAATCTTCCCCGACCCGGGCGCCGCGCCGGGCCACGGTTTCGCCTGTGGGGACGCATGAAAATCGCCGTCAAGGAATGCAACGACGAGGAGTTGGTCGAAGCCGAGAAGCGCTGGCAGGCCAAGGGCTACAAGCTCGTCGACAAGACCGATCCGAAGACGCTCGAGCCCATGGAGTACCTGAAGGCCTTCAACAGCAAGGCCGCGTGGGTGCTGGCGCGACGAGATCCCGACTAGCTAGATCCGCATCGCCCGCTTCGCCAGCGCCGCCTTCACCATGCCGGCTCGCCCGACCAGCGACATGCCGAGCTCGCGCAGGCCGCCGAGTTCCGGCGCGCGCATCCGGAACAGCCGGTGCAGGCCGTCCACCAGCGCGAGCGCCTCGACGTTCTCGGCCTTGCGGCGGCGCTCGTAGCGCTGCAACACGCGCAGCGCGCCGATCGGTTTCTTCTGCTTGCGTGCTTCGCACAGCACGGCGACCAGCGCTTCGACGTCGGCCAGGCCCAGGTTGAGCCCCTGCCCGGCCATCGGATGGATCACGTGCGCGGCGTCGCCGACCAGGGCGACGCCGGGCGCGACGTAGCTCTGCGCGTGCAGCAGCCGCAGCGGGAAAGCGAAGCGCTTGTCGGCCGCGGTGATCGCCCCCAGGTGCTGCTGGAACGCCTCGCCCAGTTCAGCGCGGAATCGCGCGTCGGGCAGCGCCATCAGCTCGTCGGCCTCGGAAGTGTCGGTGGACCAGACGATGGACGAGCGGCCGTCGGCCAGCGGCAGGAACGCCAGCGGGCCTGAGGGCATGAAGCGCTGGTACGCGGTGCCCTTGTGAGGTTTCTCCGTGGCGACGTTGCACACGATCGACCGCTGCGGATACGCCCAGCCGCCGACGTCGATGCCGGCCGCCTCGCGCAACGGCGAGTCGGCGCCTTCGGCCGCGATCACCAGGTCCGCTTCCACGCTGTCATTCCCGCGAAAGCGGGAATCCAGTTTGAGAGTCACTGGACCCCCGCTTTCGCGGGGGTGACCGATGCTTGTCACCTGCATGCCGGTCATCACGTCGACGCCGCTGAGCGCATCCCACAGCGTCGCGCGCAGCAGGCTGTCTTCGACGATGTGGCCGAGCTCCGGTACGGCCAACTCGGCGGCGTCGAACGTCAGGCTCTGCGCCGGCGTGCCTTCCCACACCTGCATGCGGGTGTATGGGCTGGCGCGCTGGGCGGCGATCTTGCTCCACACGCCGCAGGCGTCGAGGAACCGTGCCGAACCGGGCGACAGCGCGTAGACCCGTGCGTCATGGTGCTCGGGCTTCCACGGCGCCGGCGCCTTGCCCTTCTCGATCAGCGCGACGTTGAAGCCCTCGCGATTCAGGGCGAGCGCGGCGGCGGCGCCGACCACGCCGCCGCCGACGACGACGACGTCGTAGCGCTTCACTTGCGCGCCACTTTGGGCGTGCCGCCGGCGGAGCCCCGGTTCTGCCCCATAAACGCGCGGCGCACCGGCGGCAGCAGGTCGAGCGCGAGCAAACCCCAGTGGCGCGCGTCGGCCAGACCTGCGATGGAATTGGAGAAGATTCGCACCAGGCCGTCGGTGAAATCGGACACACGCTCGCGCTCCTTGCTCCGGCGCGCTTCGTACTCAGCGAGCACGCTCGGGGCGCCCGGGTCTTCTGCCGCGCCGACCAGCTCGGCCACGGTGGCGACGTCGCGCAGCCCGAGGTTGAAGCCCTGCGCCGCGATCGGATGCAGCGTCTGCGCGGCGTTGCCGGCGAAGATCGTGCGCGGCGCGGTCAGCGCGTCGCTGAGCACGCGCGTGAGCGGATGGCCGTTGCGCCCGCCGGCCTCCAGGAAACGGCCGAGGCGCATGCCGAAGCCGTCCTGAAGCTGCGCAAGGAACTCTCCGTCGCTCCAGGCCAGCATCTTCGGCGCCTCGCTCGCGGGCACGGTCCAGATCACGCCGCAGCGCCCATCCGGCTTGGGGATGATCGCGATCGGCCCGCCCGGCAGGAAGCGCTCGTAGGCCACGCCCTTGTGCGGGCGCTCGGGCCGCACCGCGGTCACGATGGCGACCTGCCCGTAGTCGGTCTCGCGCGCGCCGATGTTCAGCGCCTTGCGGATGGCGGATTGGGCGCCGTCGCAGGCGACGGTGAGCTTGCAAGCAAGATTCCCTTGCGCCGGAATGACACGCAAACGTACATCGTTCGCACCCTGCTCCAGCCCGTCTACCTTCGCCGGACAGATCAACTCGACGTTCTTCAACTCACCGAGCTTCTGCCACAGCACCGCGCCGAGCGCGCGTACCGGCACGTTCCAGCCCAGCGCGTCCTCGCCCGCTTCCTCCGCGGTGAAGCGCGCGACGCCGAAGCGGCCGCGCTCGGAGATGTGCGTGGCGAGGATCGGCGTGGCTTCGGGCGCCAGGCGTTGCCATAGGCCCAGCCCGGCGTAGATGCGCCGGCTCACGACATTCAGCGCAATCTCGCGCTCGTCCCAGCTCGGCAGCGACTTCGGGGGCGCGGCGGCTTCGATCAGCGCGATTTTCTTGCCGCCCGGCGCCAGCGCGATGGCCAGCGACGCGCCGACCAGGCCGCCGCCGACTACCGCGATGTCTACTTGTGTCATTCCGGACTCGTAGGACGGCATTCCGATGCGTAGGGCGGCATTCCGATGCGTAGGGCGGCATTCCGATGCCGCCGTCAGTCAGTCGGCAATGGATTGCCGACCTACCCACGCATCAGCGCTTCGATCTCGCTGACCTTCTTCGGCACGCCGGCGGTCAGCACGCGCGGACCGCGATCCGTGACGAGCACGTCGTCCTCGATGCGCACGCCGATGCCCCAGTACTTCCGGTCCACGCCCTCGCTGCCCGGCGAGACGTACAGGCCCGGCTCGACCGTCATCACCATGCCGGCCGCGAACGGCCGCGCCGCGCCGGAGAGCTTGTAGCGGCCGACGTCGTGCACGTCCATGCCGAGCCAGTGGCCGGTGCCGTGCATGAAGAAACGCCGGTACTGCTCGTCCTTGATCAGCGTATCGACGTCGCCCTTGAGCAGGCCGAGCTTGACCATGCCCTCGGTCAGCTTGCGCGTGGCCACTTCGTGCGGCCGGCTGCTCAGGTTGCCGACCTTGAGCTCTTCGATCGCCGCGAGCTGCGCGTCGAGCACGACTTCGTAGACCGCCTTCTGCGCCGGGCTGAACTTGCCGCTGGCCGGGAAGCAGCGGGTGATGTCGGCGTTGTAGCCGCGATGCTCGCCGCCGGCGTCGATCAGCACGAGGTCGCCGTCCTTCACCTGCGAGGTGTTTTCCACGTAATGCAGGATGCAGGCGTTGGCGCCGGTGCCGACGATGGCCTGGTAACCGGCCTCCATGCCTTCCATCTCCAGCGTGTGGTAGATCTCCGCGGCCAGCTGGTATTCCCACACGCCGGGCCTGGCGAACTTCATCGCGCGCACGTGGGCGCGCGCCGACACGTCGCAGGCGAACTGCATCAGCTCCACTTCGGCCGGCGCCTTGAGCAGGCGCTGCTCGTGCAGCGTGGTCTCCATCACCACGAACTCGAACGGCGCGGCCGCGCCGCGGCGGCTGACGTCGCGGATGTCGCGCACGGTCGCCGTGATCATCGGATCGAGGTGGGCGTGCTCGCCGAGCGTGTAGTAGACGCGCGAGCGGCCGCCGAGCAGGCCCGGCAGCATGCCGGCGAACTCGGCGATGTTGAAGGCCTGGTCGGCGCGATAAGCCTTCACCGCGCCCTCCGGTCCGGCGCGGAAGCCGTCCCAGATCTCGCGGGTCGCATCGCGCGGCCGCACGAACAGCAGGTACTCGCCGCCGGGGCGACCCGGCGCGAGCACGGCGATGGCCTCGGGCTCCTGGAAGCCGGTCAGGTAGCGGAAGTCGCTGTGCTGGCGGAAGCGGTAATGCGTGTCGCGGTGGCGGATGACCTCGTGCGCGGCCGGCACGATGGCGATGCCGTCGGGGCCCATGGCTTGCATCAGGCGCGCGCGGCGGCCGGCGTATTCGTCGAGTTCTACGATCGTCGGTCCAGTCATAAAGGCAGGATTCCCTTGCGCCCGCTTCGCGGGCTCATGCTCGGAATGACACTAGTGAACCCGGCTCGGCGCCCGCTCGTGCAGTTCCAGGTAGATCAGCTGCGCGCCGACGCGCACGTACTCGACCAGCTCGGCGTAGGCGTTCTCTTCCAGCTCGGTGTCCTCGTCGTCGCCGACGCCGGCCTTGGTGAACTCGGTGAAGTCGCTGACGATTTCCTTCATCTCCGGCGACACGCTCTTCATCGACAGCGGCTTGCCGGAGGCCAGGCCGTAGAGGAAGCCCTCGCACCAGGCCGACAGTGCCTGCACGCGCTTCTGCAGCTCCTCTTCGTCGTCAGGCAGCAGCGGCTCGAAGCCCAGCTCGGCGTCGCTGAAGGCGTTGGCCGACTCGCTGCGCAGCCGGGTCAGGGCCTGGGCCGCGGCGGCCGCGTCACCGGCGCCCTTGGCGCCCTCCAGCAGCTTGAGCAGGTCGATCTCCACCGGTTCCTTCACGCACAAGGCGCCGCACAGGGCGCCGTGGTACTCGGCCGCGTCCTGCGTGAAGCCAAGGCGCGACAGCGCCTCGGCCAGCTCGTCGTAGCGCAGGGTTTCGCTCATGGGGCGGCAATTATAGCCCGGCGCCCTTCCCGGTCCGCTCAGGCCGGCGCGGATTCCGCGGCGAGGCGCGCGCCCAGGTCGGCCATCATGCGGACGAAGCGCGGGTCCTGGCGCAGCGAGTCCAGGTCGGAGTCGTGCTTGAACCACTCGTAGCCCTGCCGGTTGGCCTCGCGGAAGGTGACCGCGAGCAGCTCGAGCGCGCGCTCGGTCTCGCGGGCCAGCGCCATCGCGCACGCCATGTTGTAGCGCAGGTTGCGATTCTCGGGATCGAGCAGCAGCGCGCGGTCGGCCCATTCCATCGCGCGGTCCTTCTCGTCGAGGCGCACCAGCACGCCGACACCGAAGCCGAGCGCGTTGCCGTGGTCCGGCTGCACCGCGATGGTCTTCTCGACGCGCTCGAGGCAGCGCCGCGCGACGACTTTCTCGCCGGCGAGGTCGCCCTTGGCCTGGTAGCAGGTGCCGGCCATGCCGAGCGCCCAGAAATCGTTCTCGGCGATGTCGGCCACGCGCAGCAGGTGCCGGATCGCGTCGTCCCAGCGCTTCATCGCGATGTAGACGCGGCCGGCAGTCGCGTGCACGTCGTACGAGTCCGGCTCGAGCTCGAGCGCGCGGAAGATCGCTTGCTCGGCCTCGTCGAAGCGCCCGAGGGTGTAGAGCACGCGGGCCTTGGCAGCGAGGCCCTCGGCAAGGTCCGGGTCGATGCTGAGCGCGCGCTGCGCGGCCTCCATGCCATTCGAGCCCTTGACGCCGTCGAGGTCGAGCAGCCCCTGGCCGACCGCCATGAGCGCCCAGGCGCGCGCGTAGTTCGGGTCGATCTCGACCGCGCGCTGGCACAGCCGCACGATCAGCGAATAGTGGCGCGAGTTGAACGTCGCGCGGAACTGGCGCGCCATCAGGTAATACTTGTAGGCGGCGGCGTTGGTGGTGGAGCGCGCCTCGATCTTCTTCTTCTCGGACGGCATCAGGTGGAGCTTGAGCGCCTTGACGATCGCCGCCGAGATCTCGTCCTGCAGCGCGAAGATGTCGGACACGTCGCGGTCGTAGCGCTCGGCCCAGATGTGGCTGTCGTCGTCGGTGCGGATCAGCTGCGCGGTGATGCGCACGCGCTGCGCCTGCTTGCGCACGCTGCCCTCGAGCACGTGGCTGACCTTGAGCTGTTGCGCGACCTGCTTGATGTCGGCCGCCTTGCCCTTGAAGGTGAACGAGGTGTTGCGCGACACCACCGCCAGCGCGGAGACCTTGCTGAGGTCGGTGATGATGTCCTCGGTGATGCCGTCGCTGAAATAGTCCTGCTCGGGATCGCCGCTGATGTTGGTGAACGGCAGCACGCAGACCGACACGCGTGGCGGCTCGTCCCGCAGCGCCGCGAACTGCCCGGTCGCGGCCAGCGAGCCCGGCGCGTCAACGATGAATATTTCGATCGGGTCGGTGATGTTCTTGAGCGCCGGGCTGCCGATCGAGCGCGTCGCCAGCGGCAGGCGCTGGCGGATCAGGCCCAGCACGTGCTCCGACAGCGCCAGGCCACCCTCGGGTGAGTGCGGCAGCAGCCGCGCGGCGATGTTGACGCCGTCGCCGAACACCTCGTCGCCGCGATGCTCGACGTCGCCCAGGTGCACGCTGGCGCGCAGCACCACGCGCGGCTGTTCCGGGTCGGCGGCCAGCGCCTTCTGGATCGCCAGCACCGCCTGGACGGCGCTCAGCGCGCTGCCGAACTCGAGCAGGAAGGAATCGCCGGCGGTCTCGACCTCGCGGCCGCCGTGCTCGGGCACGATCCTGCGCACCACGGCGCGCTGGCGGTCCAGCAGCCGGGCGCCGAGGGCCTCGTCGCGGTGCACGATCGCGCTGTAGCCGACGATGTCGGTGAACACGATCGCGGCCAGGCTGCGCGCGGATTTCACAGCGGAAAGGCCTCCCTGTCTCGCCGGTGGCCGATTGTCGCACTCCCCGGAGCCGCCGTGCATAATCGCCGCCAAATGAAGGACAACGACTTCGTCGCCGCCCTGCGCGGCAGCGCCCCCTACGTGCACCAGCACAACGGCCGCGTGTTCGTGATCGCTTTCGGCGGCGAGGCGGCGGAGCGCCCGGA
This sequence comes from Gammaproteobacteria bacterium, assembly GCA_052386975.1. GTDB lineage: Bacteria > Pseudomonadota > Gammaproteobacteria > Nevskiales > Nevskiaceae > JACPFV01. The sequence continues at coordinate 8,949 of JBQTJQ010000204.1, forward strand.
CTTCGACCAGCTGA